>JAGTVF010000072.1 GCA_018224315.1 Desulfobacterales bacterium
GCGGAAAAAATCGCAGTTCTCCACCAGATCCTGGTGCAGGCCATGAAGTGCAAGCAGACCGTGGACAGCAGCCATGTGGAAAAACTGCGCGACCTGGTGGACCGGTTTGAAACCCTGTATCTCAAATAGCCCCAACCAGCCCGGCATCGGCCACACGGCTACTGTATTCGTCCGGATCCGGGATGCGTCCCAGGATGGCAGACACGGCCGCCAGCTCGGCTGAGCCCAGATAGACCCGGCAGTGATTTCCCATGCGGTGGGGAAAGTTCCGGGTGGAGGTGGAGACCACCACCGCATTGTCTGCCACCCGGGCCTGGTTGCCCATGCACAAAGAGCAGCCCGGCACTTCCATGCGGGCTCCGGCCCGGCCGTATGTGTAAAACCATCCCTGCTGCCGCAGATGCCGGGCGGCAAGGCGCGTGGGCGGGGCGATCCACAGGCGCACAGGCACGGCACCGCCGGCGTTTTCAAGGATTTTTCCGGCGTTTTCCAGCTGGGAAATGTCGGTCATGCACGAGCCGATAAACACCTCGTCCACGGGCGTGCCCGCAATTTGGGAAAGCCGGCGAACATCATCGGGGTCATTGGGGCAGGCAACAATGGGTTCGGTGATCCTGGACAGATCCACTTCCAGGTCAGCCGCGTATGGGGCGTCGGCGTCAGCGCGCAGCAGCTGGGGGTCGTTTAACCAGTCCTGCATTTTTTCCACGCGGGCCTCAATGGTTTTGCGGTCGCCGTAGCCCTCCCGGACCAGCTGGGTCAATATTTCAATATTCTGCTTAAGAAATTCAGCCACCGGCTTTTCATCCAGGTCAATCACGGCGGCAGCAGCCGAGCGTTCAGCGGCCGCATTGGTGAGTTCATAGGCCGCGGTCACCGGCAGGTGGGACAAGCCTTCCATTTCCATGATCCGGCCGGAAAATATGTTTTTTTTGCCGGATTTTTCCACAGTGAGCAGGCCCTGTTCAATGGCCGCATAGGGCACGGCATTGACCAGATCCCGGATGGTGAGTCCTTGTGCCGGCTTTCCGGTAAAGCGCACCCGCACGGATTCGGGCATGTCTAAGGGCATAAACCCGATGGCCGCGGCAAAGGCCACCAGTCCGGAGCCGGCCGGAAAGCTCAGCCCCACGGGAAACCGGGTGTGGGAATCTCCGCCCGTGCCCACGGTGTCTGGCAGCAGCATGCGGTTTAACCACGAATGGATGATCCCGTCTCCCGGGTGCAGGGCCACGCCCCCGCGCTGCTTGATAAATGCATGCAGACTTTCCTGCATTTCAATATCCACGCTCCTGGGGTAGGCCGCGGTATGGCAGAAGGACTGCATCACCAGATCTGCGGAAAACTGCAGGCAGGCCAGCTCCTTTAGCTCATCGCGGGTCATGGGGCCGGTGGTGTCCTGGGAGCCCACGGTGGTCATTTCGGGCTCGCAGTACTGGCCCGGCCGCACGCCGTTTTCCCCGCAGGCCCGGCCCACCATTTTCTGGGCCAGGGTGTAGCCGCGGGGGCTTTTTTCGGGCTGCGCCGGCAGAAAAAAATTTTTCGAGGGCTCCAGGGCCAGGCGCTTTCGGGTTTTGTCTGTGAGGGTGCGGCCGATGATCAGCGGGATGCGCCCGCCGGCCCGGACCTCATCTAAAATGGTGGCGGGCTTGAGAGTGAACTCCGCCACTGTTTTGCCGGTATCCGCGTTTTCAATCACCCCGTCATGGGGCCGAATGATAATCACATCGCCGTTTTCAATATTGGATACGTCGCATTCAACAGGCAGGGCCCCGGCGTCTTCCAGGGAGGTGAAAAAAATCGGCGCGATCTTGCTGCCAATGACCACCCCGCCCCGGCGTTTGTTTGGCACATGGGCGATGTCGTCTCCGATGTGCCACAAAAGTGAGTTGGCAGCCGACTTGCGTGATGACCCCGTGCCCACCACGTCGCCCACAAAGGCCAGGCGATGGCCTTTGTGTTTGAGCCGGGCAATGGTTTCCAGCGGCTGGTCAATGCGGTGCTTGAGCATGGCTGTGGCGTGCAGGGGGATATCCGGCCGGCTCCAGGCCTCTGATGCCGGGGAGAAATCGTCGGTGTTGATCTCGCCGTCCACCTTAAATGCGGTCACCGTGATGGTTTCGGCCACATCCGGGGCGCGCAGAAACCACACGGCCTCAGCCCAGGCGTCAATGACCTGCCGGGCCTGGTTGTTGACTGCGGATTTTTCAACCACCTTTTCAAAGGCGTCAAAAACCAGGGTCGTGACGGCCAGGGCGTCTGCGGCCTTTGCGCACAGGCGCGGGTCATCGAGCAGTTCAATTAAGGGATCAATGTTAAAGCCCCCGCCCATGGTGCCAAGCAGATACACGGCCTGTTCCGGGGGCACCACCGGCGAGGATTTTTCTCCCCGGGCCAGGGCGGCCAGAAAATCGGCCTTGATTTTGGCGGCTTCATCGACTCCGGCCGGCACCCGGTGGGTGATCAGGTCATGGAGAAACCGGGGGTCGGTATCTGCCGGGTTCTGCAAAAGTTCGGTCAAAGCCGCTGTCTGCTTTGCATTGAGCGGCTTTGGTGGTATTCCCAGGGCATTTCGCTCTTTTTGATGGGCCAGATAGTCTTTTAGCATTCTTTTTTCGTTTTCCGTATGTTGTCATTTGTTCAATTTATTCAATGCTGCTGCCTGCGGCATATCCCTTGTGCACGGCGTCAAAGGCCATGCCGATGTTTTCGGCATCCCCGGCAATGCGAAAGGCAATGCCCATCTCCCTGAGCCGGTCTGCCAGGGCGTTGTCCGGCCGGGCGCCGACGCAGAGCACAACCGTGTCTGCGGAAATCTCCGTGGCCTGGCCTTCCTGCTGCTCCACCCGGATGCCGGTCTTGGTGATCTCCAGGGCCCGGGTGGCGGTCATGGGCTGGATGCCGAACCTGGAAACATCCTGCATCATTCCCCAACGCGTGGTTTTGCCGAAATCCTTGCCGATTTTGTCCATCATTTCAATGAGGGTGACTTCCTTGGTGCCCTTGACACAGTATTGGTATAGGGTGTCAGGATCTTCAGCCCGGTTGATGAGCAGAAATTTCAGGGTTTCGCCGTCCAAAGTACCCTTTTCCGCCAGAAACAGGGCGGTTTCCACACCCACGGCGCCGCCGCCGACCACCACAACGCGTTTTCCCGTATAGATCTTGCCGGCCAGCACATCCCAGGCCTGCACCACGTGGCCCAGTTCCACGCCGGCAATGGGCGGGGTCATGGGTTCGGCACCGGTGGCCAGCACCACATGATCCGGTTTCTGCTGCTCAAGCAAAGCCTTGTCCACGGCCGTGTCTAAGTGTACATCGATGTTGCGGCACCGGATCTGCTGCTCCAGGTCCCTTGCCAGCTGGGCGAACTCGTCTCTGCCCGGAGGTGCGGCTGCCAGGTAGAGCTGGCCGCCCAGGCGGCCAGATTTTTCATACAATGCCACCAAATGGCCCCGGTCTGCCGCGGCAATGGCTGCGTTCATGCCCGCGGCCCCGCCGCCGATGACCATGACCTTTTTGGGCTTGTCTGCGGGTTTGGCTGCGGCTTCATGCTCATGGCCGGCCAGGGGGTTGCACAGGCATTCCACGTGCTTTAACTGAAACAGGTTGTCAAAACAGCCCTGGGCGCAGGCCACGCAGTGAACGATCTGGTTTTCCTTTCCCTGTCTGGCTTTCTGCGGCAGGTATGGATCGGCGATCAGGCTGCGGCCCATGGCCACCATGTCGCACATGCCGTCTGCAATCATGTCCCTTGCCGTGTGCGGATCGTTGATGCGGTGGCTGGCAATCACGGGCACGTCCACGGCCTCCTTGATGCCCCGGGAAAGATAGGCAAACGCCCCCCTGGGTACGGCCGTGGTGATCTGGGGCACCCGGGCTTCGTGCCAGCCCACGTTGATGCACAGGGCGTCGACCCCGGCCCGGGTGACCAGGGCCTTTGCATATTCGCGCAGCTCGTCTCTGCCCTGGCCTTCGGGCATGAAGTCATTGCCGTTCATGCGCACGATTACGGGAAAATCCGGGCCCACCTGTCTGCGGATGGCGCGCATTACCTCAATGCCAAACCGGATACGGTTTTCAAAACTGCCGCCGTATTCATCTTCGCGCTTGTTGGTCAAAGGCGAGAGAAATTCGCTGATGAGATAGCCTGTTCCGTGAAGTACCTCCACGGCGTCAAATCCGGCTTCTTTGACCCGCCTGGCGGCCTGGGTGAAATTGTCGACGATTTGGCCGATCTCAGGGATTTCAAGGGCGCGCGGGGTTTCCCGGGTCATCCGGGAGGCCACTGCAGACGGGGCCACCGGCTGCTGGCCGTTTAGGAAAAACGACATGTTATAGCGGCCTGCGTGGTTGAGCTGCACTGCGCTTTTGGCCCCGTTTTTCTTGATCACATCAGAAAGCTTGGCCAGCCCGGGCACGAATTCGTCCTTGTGGGCCCCGATGTTTAAAGAGTTTCCGGATAGTTCGTCCACAGTGGCGTAGCCCACGCAGATCATGCCGGCCCCGCCTTTGGCGCGCTGCCGGTAAAACGCCAGGATTTGCTCGGTTACCTGGAAATTGTCGGCCATGCCCAGGTGCATGGCCGGAAGATAGATCCGGTTGTCCACCTGCATGCTGTTGATGGAAATCGGATTAAACAGCGGGTCCTGTATCATTGTTCCCCCTTTGGTCAATATTGAATTTAAAAAAATAAAAATTTCTTATTCCTGTGGCTGCAGTCAAGGCAGTTTACCTTTCCCTTTGCCGGATGTCTGCGATCAGGGCCTCAATGTGATCAACGGCATCTGTCACAAAAGCGTCCCGGCCTGTCACCCGGGCCAAAATGCCCCCGCCTTCAAACAGCGACAAAATCAGCCCGGCGGTTCGCTGGGCATCGGTCTGCGGCCGGATCTCCCCGGTTTCGATGCCCCGGCAGATCAGCTCGGCCAGGCGGTTTTTGAGTGCATCAATGGTTTGGGCCACGCGCCGGCAAAGGGCCGGGTGCGTGTCATCTGCCTCGGTGGCTGTGTTGACGATGGGACATCCCCCGTAGGCGCAGGTATGGGCGTAGAGCTTGCGAAACACGGCCGGACAGGCCGCGAGTTTTTCCCCCGGGCTGGCGGCCCGGGCCAGTTCCCGGGAAAAAATCCGGTTCAAGGATTCGGCGTGATAGTCATAGACCGCCAGTACCAGCTCGTCCTTGTCTTTGAAATTGCCGTAAATACCGCCCTTGGTCAGACCGGTGGCAGCGGTGAGCTCGGCAATAGAAGTTCCCGCAGCCCCCTTTTTGTTGATCAGGGGGGCGGCTTTTTCAATGATGCGGCGCCGGGTGCGCCCGGATTTGCCATACCTGTTGGGTTCCATGCCCCTTTTACTAATACCGATCGGTATATTTTGTCAATGCGCAATCCGGTTCTTTGCTTCAGCAGGGGCTTTTTTCCGGGGCGGGAATGTGATAATAAGGTTTCATTCACATCCCGGACCAATACATGACAGGGGGTGCGGAAAATACTGCGGTAAAAGGAGGCGTTTTTGGAAAAAGGATATATCCAGGTTTATACCGGCAACGGCAAGGGAAAGACCACTGCGGCCCTGGGCCTGGCCCTGCGTGCGGCCGGCGCCGGGTTAAGGGTTTATATCGCCCAGTTTATGAAAAAGGGCCGCTACAGTGAAATCAGGGCACTGGCACTGCTGTCTGACCATATTAGCGTGGAACAGTTCGGAACGGGCCGTTTTATCCGTCGCAAACCGGCTCCGGAGGATCTTGAGGCCGCCCGAAATGGACTGGCTGCGGCCAGGCAGGCCATGCTTTCCGGTGACTACGACATGGTGGTGCTCGAAGAGGCCAATGTGGCCTATGAAAGCGGCGTTGTTTCTGAACCGGATCTCATGGATTTTATTGCTGCCAAACCCGACGGGGTGGAACTGGTGTTCACCGGCCGGGGCGGGGCCCCGGCAGTTTTGGACCGGGCTGATCTGATTACTGAAATGAAGCCGGTGCGCCATTATTTTGAGCAGGGCGTGGATGCGCGCATTGGAATTGAGAGCTGAGTGAATGGACAAAAGAGAAGTGCATCTCGTGCTCGGCGGCTGCAGAAGCGGCAAAAGCAGCCATGCCCTGGCCCTGGCCGGTGCCCGGACAGGAGAAAAAAACATTTTTGTGGCCACGTGCATGCCCGCAGACGATGAAATGCAGGCCCGGGTGGTGCGCCATCAGCAGGAGCGAGACCCCCAATGGCAGACCGTGGAGGAGCCTCTGGAACTGGCCCGGGTGATCCGGGAATACGGGGGCGCGGACGTTATCCTGGTGGACTGCCTTACCCTCTGGATTTCAAACCTCATGGCCGGTCATAAGGACGATGACAAGGTGATGGAACAGGTGCGGGATCTGGGCTGTGCCTTAGATGATGCCGCATGCCCGGTGTTTTTGGTTTCAAACGAGGTGGGCGCCGGTATTGTGCCGGAAAATGCCATGGCCCGGCGGTTTCGGGATCTGGCCGGATTTGTCAACCAGCATGCGGCCCAATGCGCACGGCATGTGACATGGATGGTGGCCGGAATCGCCGTGGAAATCAAATAGCATCGGGTATTTCGGGCCACTGAAGTTCAAACCGGCGGGTTTCTCCGGGTTTCGGGCCGCCCGGGTCCGGCACAAAGGTGCGCTCCCAGAACTGCAGCCGGTTGTTTTTGTCCAGAATAAGGGCCGATGAGCACCGGGTCCCGTAATGGGGGCTGACAACAAAGGCCGGGGAAAGGGTCCGCTCCCAGTCTTTGTCCACCCCCGTGTCCGGCAGGTGTTCGTCTGCCGCGGGCCTGGGGTCATAAAGCAGATCCAGTACTGCGTAAGGCTCAATGGTCGGGCTTGCCTCAATCAGGGCGGCGAGTTTCTGCTTCATGGTGCTGACCTTGGGCCAGGGGGTGTCGAGCAGGTGGTTGCTGATGCCGTGGATGCCTGCCTTAAGCCGGACAATGCCGCTGTTTTTGTTGGAATACCACCATATCTGATTCAGCCGCCCTGTTAGCAGGTTAAACCCGCAATACTGATCCCGCTGCTTTTCCACTTCGGCAAGATAGCTCTCCGGCCCCGGGTCTCCGGCCAGAAAGTCGCGGACCAGCTGCCCCCTGGATTTGCCCCAGGGGGTCATGGCAGACGGATCCCGGTAGTTGGTTACCGCCGCGATTCTTCCCCTGTCCGTGACCCCGAGCCAGGTTCCCAGACTCTGCAGATCCCGGCCGGCCAGGATATGGGGGTGATCCTCCCAGTAATCCAGGGCCGCGGTGGGCCGGCTGTAGAATTCATCCCGGTTGGCTGCGATGATTAACGGGTAGTCCGTGTGGGCGTCTATGGCGATGACAATGAGGCACATGGCAGGCTCGGCTTTCGTGTTTCTGCTTGTATTTGCAGCGCAAATCTGATAATAATTACAATTTATAAAATTGACAATAAAATAAGCGGGTTTGTACCTGTTTTACCTTATCCCGGATTGCGGGATTTCCAAAATGGGATACCAATATGGATACAATAGCAATGAGGAGGCGGATATGCAAGAGGTGGTGATCGTCAGCGGCGCCCGAACCCCGGTGGGCGCATTCGGCGGATCGCTCAAGGATGTCACGGCAGTTGAACTGGGCAGTCTTGCGATAAAAGAAGCAGTGAAACGCGCCGGGATCAAGCCGGCATTAAGCGATGAAATGAAAGACGGAACCCCCGATCCGTTCAAGGGTCAGGGGCCGGTGGATCTGGAAACCACAGGCACTCAGTGGGATGACAACGCCCGGGAAGTGGCATTTGACGAAGTGATTATGGGAAACGTCCTGATCGCCGCCCAGGGGCAGAACCCGGCGCGCCAGGCCATGATCCGCGCGGGCATGCCCAAGGAAACACCGGGATACACCATCAACAAGGTCTGTGCCTCCGGGTTAAAGGCCATTGCCATCGGGGCTGCATCGATTATGTGCGGCGAGGCCGACGCCATTGTGGCCGGCGGCCAGGAGAGCATGAGCTGTGCACCCATGGCCCTTCCCAAGGCCCGTTGGGGACATCGCATGGAGGTCACAGGCAAGGGCGAGGTTCTGGATTTGATGGTGTATGATGGTTTGTATGAAATTTTTTACGGCTATCACATGGGTGTGACCGCGGAAAATATCGTTGAAAAATACGGGATTTCCCGGCAGGAGCAGGATGAGCTGTCTGTTTTGAGCCACAACCGGGCTATGGCGGCCATTTCCGATGGCACCTTTGCAAAGGAGATCGTGCCCGTGACCATCAAAACCCGGAAAGGGGATGTGGTGGTCGACACCGACGAGCGGCCCATGGAAACCAACATGGAAAAAATGGCCAAGCTCAAACCGGTGTTTAAAAAAGACGGCTCTGTCACCGCGGGCAACGCTTCGGGGGTTAATGACGGGGCTGCGGCAGTGGTGTTGATGAGCGCGCAAAAGGCCGAATCACTGGGCCTTGAACCCCTTGCCAAAATCAAGGCATTTGCCGCCGGCGGCGTGGATCCGGCCTACATGGGGCTGGGGCCTATTCCGGCCATTCGAAAGGTGCTGCGCCAAACCGGCATGCACATTGATGACCTGGAGATTATTGAGTTAAACGAGGCCTTTGCGTCCCAAGCCCTGGCGTGCATGAAGGAGCTCGGCATTGATACCCAAAAGCCCAACCAGTACGGAAGCGGCATTTCCCTGGGCCATCCCATCGGATGTACCGGTGCCCGGCAGATGGTGACGGCTATCCACATGATGCGCGACAAGGGCGCCAAAAATGCCCTGATTTCCATGTGCATCGGCGGCGGCATGGGCATGGCGATGATTATTGAGGCATAGGCAAAACAGCATATTTCCACAAAGGCCACAGGAGCGGATCCATGACGACCATTGAATCGATCAGCAGAAAAATCGGAACACTTGTTATTTTCGGAGTGCCTTTGATTGTCGGCGGCGGCATTGTTTATTACTTTGCCCAGAGTTTCCCGGCCATGTATATCTTTGAGGTGGTGCTGCTGCTGGCCGCTCTCGGCTTTGTCAGCAAATTGTGATGGTTTTGCCGGTCACTGCAAAAACGCCTTACCCGGTTGTTTTTGCAGTGATTTTTTCCGCCGGACAACAGCACGACGCGTCTGAAGAAAAACAATTCAAAAAAAGTCTTTTTGTCTTTTTGTAAACACGGCGCCGGCCGAAATCCGCACCAAGCCATCTGCCATTGGCAAGATCAGGATTGGTGCGGATTTCGGCCGGCCCTGACCAGGAGCTGAAATGAGCGATATCCAGCAGCGCATCGATGGGATCAGCATCGACAGCGAGATGAAGCAGTCTTATCTCGATTATGCCATGAGCGTGATCATTGGCAGGGCCCTGCCGGATGTGCGCGATGGATTAAAACCGGTGCACCGGCGGATCCTGTTTGCCATGCGCGAGCTTCGCAATGACTGGAACAAACCGTATAAAAAATCGGCCCGTATTGTGGGCGATGTCATTGGTAAGTACCATCCCCACGGCGATTCGGCCGTGTATGATGCCACGGTGCGCATGGCCCAGAAATTCACCCTGCGCTATCCCTTTGTTGACGGCCAGGGCAACTTCGGGTCTGTGGACGGCGATCCGCCGGCGGCCATGCGTTACACGGAAGTTCGCATGACCCGGCTGGCCCACCAGATGCTCGAAGACATTGACAAGGAGACGGTGGACTGGCAGCTCAACTATGATGAAACGCTAAACGAGCCCATGGTACTGCCAGCCAAGGTGCCGTCTTTGCTGTTAAACGGTTCATCGGGTATTGCCGTGGGCATGGCCACCAATATCCCGCCCCACAATTTAAACGAGCTGGCAGAGGCCATAAAGGCTTTGATTGACAACAGTGAGCTGAGCGTAAACGAGCTCATTGACTATCTGCCGGGCCCGGATTTTCCCACTGGCGGCATCATATACGGCACCGAAGGCATCCGGCAGGCCTATCAGACCGGACGGGGCAAGCTGCGCATCCGGGCGCGCATCGACATTGAACGGGACAAGAAGAACAACAGCGACATCATCATTGTCAAGGAGCTGCCTTACCAGGTCAACAAGGCGACCCTGATCGAAAAGATGGTCCACCTGGTCAAGGAACGCCAGGTAGAGGGTGTGCGCTATATCCGGGACGAGTCCGATAAGGAGGGCATCCGGGTGGCCATTGCCCTCAAAAAGGACCAGGTGGCCGAGGTGGTCTTAAACATGCTCTACAAGCACACCCCCCTGGAGACCAATTTCGGCATCATTTTCCTGGCTGTGGTCAACCGGCGGCCCGAGCTGATGAATCTCAAGGAAATGCTTGAGCATTTTATCGTGCACCGCAAGGAAATCATCATCCGCCGGACCCGCTATGATCTGAAAAAAGCCGAGGCCCGGGCCCATATCCTGGAAGGGCTGATCATTGCCTTAGACAACATCGACGAAGTGGTGGCCCTGATCCGGGCCGCAGCATCACCTGCAGAGGCCAAATCCCAGCTCATGGAGCGTTTTGCGCTGTCTGATGCCCAGTCCCAGGCGATTTTGGACATGCGCCTGCAGCGGCTCACCGGCCTTGAGCGCGACAAGATCAAGCAGGAGCATGTGGAGATCCTCCAGGCCATTGCAAGGTACAAGGAAATCCTGTCCAGCGAACGGCTGGTGCTGCAGCTCATCAAGGATGAGCTTACGGAAATCCAGCAGACATTCGGTGATCAGCGCCTGACCAAAATCGTGTCCGAAACCCGGGAGATCACCTTAGAGGACATGATTGTACAGGAAGACATGGTGGTGACCATCACCACGGCCGGCTATATTAAACGCAATCCCATCACCCTGTACCGCAAGCAGCACCGGGGGGGCAAGGGCAAGACCGGCATGGGCACCAAGGAAGAGGATCTGGTCTCGCACCTGTTTGTGGCCTCCACTCATCATACGTTTATGTTTTTCACCAACCAGGGCCGGGTGTACTGGTGCAAGGTCTATGACATTCCCCAGGGCGGACGCACCAGCAAAGGCAAGGCGATTGTCAATCTGCTCAACTTTGCCGCCGACGAGCGACTGACCACGGTGCTTGCCGTACCTGAATTTTCCCCTGGCAATTACGTGCTTATGGCCACTCGTCAGGGTGTGGTGAAAAAGACCGATATCATGGCCTTTTCCAGGCCCCGGGCCGGGGGTATCATCGCCATTAACCTGCCTGAGGGCGACGAGCTGATGGCCGCCCGGTTAACCGACGGTACCCGTCAGGTATTTCTGTGCTCCTTGTTTGGAAAGTCCATCCGGTTTCCGGAGACCGATATCCGGGCTTCTGGCCGCATTTCCCGTGGCGTGCGGGGGATGCATCTTGTCAGCGGCGACCGGCTGGTTGGAATGGAAGTGCTCACTTACGGCCAGACCCTGCTGACGGCAACGGAAAACGGCTACGGCAAGCGCACCTCCATTGACGAGTACCCGGTGCAGAAACGGGGCGGCAAGGGCGTGATTACCATTAAGACCAACGAGAGAAACGGCCGGGTGGTGACCATCCTGGTGGTCTCAGACGAAGACGAGATCATGCTGGTCACCGATGCCGGAAAGATCATCCGTCTGGCCATTGCCGATATATCCGTGATCAGCCGCAACACCCAGGGAGTCAAGCTCATTGACATTGAACCAAGTGAAAGACTGGTAAGCGCCGCGCGGCTGGCCGAGCAGGAGGATCCGGAAGTCATTGCCGATGATGAGGCAGACGACGATACACACGAAGGTCAAACAGAAGACAAAGCCCCGTAGGAGGCTTAAATTATAGAATGAATGATGGGCAAAATGTGAAAATCGGAATTGTGGGCGCCGGAAGCTGGGGCACGGCCATTGCCGGAATGCTCGGGGAAAAGGGCTACAAACTTGACCTGTGGGCCTGGGAGGCCGAGGTCTGCAGCAGTATCACAGAAAAACGGGAAAACGATTTATTTTTGCCCGGGGTTCGGTTATCGGAAAACATCCGGGTCTCCAATGACCTGGACCGTGTGGCCGGCGGCAAGGATTTGGTGGTTTTCGTGGTGCCCTCCCACGTGATGCGGGAGGTGGCCGGCCGGGCGGCTCAAAGCCTGGCTGCAGACACGGTACTGGTTTCGGCGGCCAAGGGCATTGAAAACAAAACCCACCTGACCATGACCGGGGTACTGGCTGAAGTGCTGCCAAAACACCAGGCGCGTGTGGCTGTGGTTTCCGGGCCCAGTTTTGCCGCGGAAGTGGCCCGGGGCCTGCCCACGGTGGTGGCCGCGGCCGCCCCGGATCCGGAGGTGGCGGCTTTTCTCCAGCAGGTTTTTTCCACTCCGTTTTTCCGGGTCTACACCAATACCGATGTCATGGGGGTGCAGCTGGGCGGGGCGGTTAAAAACGTCATCGCCATTGCTTCGGGCATTGTTGATGGCCTGGAACTGGGACTAAACAGCCGGGCGGCCCTGATTACCCGCGGACTGACCGAAATCCGCCGGCTGGGGCTCAAGCTCGGGGCCAATCCGCACACGTTTGCCGGCTTAAGCGGGGTGGGCGACCTGGTGCTGACCTGCACCGGTGCTTTGAGCCGCAACCATACAGTGGGCAAGATGATCGGGCAGGGAAAGAGCCTGGATGAGATTTTATCCAGCATGTCCATGGTGGCCGAAGGGGTGCGCACCGCCCGGTCGGTCTACAACCTGTCCAATAAAATCAACGTGGAAATGCCCATTGCCCATTCAGTCTATCAGGTCCTCTACGAGTCGTTAAAACCCGACGAAGCAGTATACCAGTTAATGACCCGGAGCCTGAAGTCGGAACTCGAAGACGTAGAGTAAATTATCGAAAACCCTTGCCGTTTCATCTCAA
>JAGTVF010000073.1 GCA_018224315.1 Desulfobacterales bacterium
CAGGGATTTTCACCACTTCCGGCCTTATCCTGCAGGAGTTAAAGGACCCGGTGATTTTGCTTCTGTGCTGGCTCTGCGGCGGGATATTCGCTCTGTGCGGCGCGCTTTGCTACGGCGAGCTCGGGGCAAAATTCCCGCACGCGGGCGGTGAATACGTGTTTCTGCGGGAAAGCTTCGGAAAGATGATGGGTTTTCTTTCAGGCTGGATCTCGCTCATAGTGGGCTTTTCCGCCCCGATTGCCGCGGCAGCCATCGCGTTTGCCACCTATTTCTATTCCGCCCTGGGCCTTGAAGCCGCCTGGCAATTGCCGATAACGATTTTCGGCTTTCAGGCGGCTACCCTTTCGGCTGTCAATATCACAGCCGTTGCAGTCATTGTCTGTTTCAGCCTGCTTCATTATCACAGCGTAATCACCGGCAGCAGGATCCAAAACGTATTGACCCTGTCGAATTTCGCCCTTATCCTTTTTTTTATCATCGCCGGCTTTGCTTTTGGAAACGGCTCAACGGAAAATTTCCGCGGACAAGGCGGGCTGTCATCATTTTCGGCAGAACCCTTTGCCGCATCGCTGATATTTGTGTTTTTTGCCTACAGCGGCTGGAACGCATCGGCATATCTGGGCGGGGAAATCAAGGTCCCCGAAAGAAACATCCCTTTGTCCCTTGCTGTCGGAACCCTGGCTGTCACGGGGCTTTATCTGCTGCTAAACGCGGTGTTTGTCTATTCCTTGCCGGCGGATCAGATGTCGGGCGCAATTGACGTGGGTGCAAAATCGGCAAAGTTTCTTTTCGGGGAAAATGTGAGCCGCTATCTGAGCATCGCAGTTGCCCTGGGCATACTTTCCGCAGTGAGCGCCATGGTCATGACCGGCCCCAGAATTTATTATGCCATGTCCAAAGACGGGGTCTTTTTCACCCGACTGGCCAAAGTCAACCCTGAACGCAGAACCCCGGCCCACTCCATTGCCCTGCAGGGGACAATTGCCTGTGTCATGGTGGTTACGGCGGCTTTTGAGGCGCTTTTGACCTACATCGGATTTACCCTGTCGATTTTTGCCATGCTCACGGTCATCGGCATGATCCGCATCAGGAGAATCCGGCCGGATCTTTCCGGGGTCTATAAGACCATCGGTTATCCGTTTACACCTCTTTTTTTCATCGCAGGACACCTTTGGATTATTTATTACATGATCCAAAGCCGACCGGTGGGCGTGCTTTTCGGCCTTGGCACCATACTTGCCGGGATCATTGTCTACCTGTGCTTTGCCTGGTTCAGAAAACCCGGGCAAAAATCCTGAACCCGCAAAAAAGCCCGGAAAGGAACAACCATGCAAACCCTGTGGATCATCGGCTGCGGCCGGTTCGGCCATCTTGCAATAGAAAGGTTGGGTAGCGGAAAACAGCCGAAGAAATTCGTGGTGGTGGAACCAAACCCGGACCACTTGCCACTGCCCAGGGCAAATATGGAAATTGTCCGTCAGGACGGAGTGGAATTTTTAAAGCAGCATCTGATCCTGAAAAACGCTCCGGACCCGAAAAACGCTCCGGACTGGATCATCCCGGCCCTGCCCGTGCACCTGGCCGCCCTCTGGCTCATGACCGAATCCGGACCTGCGCGAATAGCCCGCTGCAGTCCACCCGAAGGCCTGAAAGACCACCTGCCCAATCCCATCTTCGGCCCAACCGGGGATATTTACACGAGCATGGCCGATTTCATATGCCCGGACAACTGCCCTGAGCCGGCGGATTACTGTCCGGCCACGGGAAAAAAACGGGGACAGAACCTGTTTGAATGGCTGGAGACATTGGCATTGAAGGGCTTTGACATGCAGGTGATCCGAAGCCGTCAGCTTGCCCCGGGCGTGGGCGGATACAAACCCCAATCCCTGTTTGAACTCAAAACAAACATATCCCAAAAACCCGGAAAACACCTGGTTGCCACTGCCTGCAGATGCCACGGTGTGATCACCCCGGTATCTACCCAATCACAATGAAAACCAGATTGTTTTAGATTTCGCCCGTGGCGGCAAATTTGTCCATGACCAGCCAGGTTTTCACATCCACCTTGAGATCCGGATCCAGGCACAGATCTGCGGCCTCCTGCCGGGACAAAAACACGGTTTCAATATCTTCTGCGCTGCCGGTATTGCCATCAGACGGATGGCCCTCACAGTCGAGATACACCATGACAATGGATTCGTCTGTAAGGCCTGATGACACATATATGGGCGGACTTGTGCGCCGGATACCGGTGGTCTTCAGACCGGTTTCCTCCTCCAGTTCCCGGACGGCGCTTTGCTCCGGGCTTTCCCCCGGATCCACCAGTCCGGCAGGAAATCCGTACTGATAGTCATTTAACGGCATCCGGAATTCCCGGATCACAACCAGCTTGCCGCTGGGGGCATGCCAGGGCACGATAATGACGGCATCCACAATGTCAAAGGCGCCGGTTTCAATTTTAGGGGGATTCTGCCGGGAGGCAAAGTCCCAGCGCCTTTCATTGGCGTTTTTGTCCAAATACCGGATTTCAAACAGATTGACAAACCTGCGGTCTGTCAAAGCGGCCTGGCCGAAAATCCGGATTTTTTGATCACCTGCACTCATGATCGATCCTTGTTTGGGGTGACAGCAAAAAAGGGATGAAAACCAGATCCCGGACAAAAGAGGCGGGGAAGGCCAAAAACATTACACTGCTGTTTAATCAACAGGTTTTTGGACTGAATACAGGTTTTTCTTTTGATCGCGCTGCCTGCGGTTATGATAGACTTTTACAAATGCAACAATGGCCTTTATCTGTTGTTCTTCGGGCCCTTTGAATTCAATGCCGGTGAGATGACAGCCCGGCTTATCTGATTTCCGGGTATTGGCCACCCGGCCTTTGACTTTTACTTTTTCGCCGTTCAAGCCAGGGGTGATCAGCATAACGCATGAACCATTCAATGGTTTTTCTGTTTCCAAAAGAATGCCGTTTTGACTCAGATCCAGGGCTTTTGCACTGCCTTGATCCGTTACGTCCATGTTTGCATCAAAAAGAATGTAACTGACATCGTTTTCAGTC
>JAGTVF010000074.1 GCA_018224315.1 Desulfobacterales bacterium
AATGGCAAATCCCAGGCCCTCGAACTTGCGGGTGAGCTTTTTAAAGGAGTTGATCCCGGCCACCCGGCCCTGGCGGGTCACCAGGGGGCCGCCGCTGTTTCCGGGATAAATTTTGGCATCGGTCTGGATAAAATTGGACTTGAACCCCGCAATAATGCCCCGGCTCATGGAATCCCGGAGGCCCAGGGGACTGCCGATGGCATAAACCTGATCTCCCTGGGAAAGCGGTCCCGGGTTGGCCGGGTCGATAAACGGGGTTTTGTAGCCGTCGATTTTTAAAAGCGCCAGATCATGACTGCGGCTTTTGGCCACCAGATAGGCGGGGATTTCCCGTCCGTCCTTGCAGATGACCCTGAAATGGCGGCTGAGCGCTGCAGTGGCGTTTTTGTAACGGTATGAGCTGATCTGTTTTTCGTATTCAGCCTTTTTGTCCTCATATTCCGCCTTTTGCTGTTCAAACCGCTTTTTGTACGCCTCGTATCGCTCCTTTTCAAGGACGTAGCGCCGTTTTTCCCGCTGCCTGGCCGCGCCCCTGGGCATCTTGTCTATGCTTGTCCGGTACTGGTTCAAATGCCGGGAAAACTTGCGCAGGCGCTCTTTTTCGTCGGCGATCTGCCGGTCTGCGGCCGCAAACCGCGCCTTTATTTCCTCGATTGCCGCATCGCTTCGCTCAAGGGTATCCGAACTTGTCTGGATCACGTGCCGGTTGGTGAGAATATGGCCGTTTTCAGTGACAAAAAATCCCGATCCGGTGCCAATGCCCGTCTTGATGGTCACCGCGGCCAGGGCCGCGGCCTCCACCGGGCTTGAGGGGTTGTAGCGGTTGTGCAGGGCCGCCTTGAGATCCTTGCCTGAGGCGGGCGCATGCCCGCCGGAGCGCCCGGCCGATTCCATCTGCTGAGCTTCTCCTTTGGGCGCGGTGTCGGTAAAGTGCCAGTTGCCGTCGGCATCCTTGTATTTGTAAATTTCAGACAACGCCGGCACGGCTGCAACCGCAATGATCAAAACCGCCAGAGCAGCCGAAAAAATCCTTTTTTGCAGCATTTTCCCCCCTGAAAGGCAATCCGGATTTTTAAATCAGACCCCTTTCCCCCAGGTTTCCGTAGCGGTGATAATTGTTGGACACGGCCTGCTCCTGCAGATACTGGAGCAGTTCCAGGCGGCCTTCCATGTAAACCGGCGTCCGGGAAACATAAAACCCGGTTTCCGCAGCCTTTTCATAGACCCCGGCCGGCACCCGGTCAGCGGCGGCATACCGGATCCGGTCGATTTCGCCCATGATTTCGCACAACCGCTGGTCTGTCTGCTCCACGATCTCGCCGTTTCTGAAAAATCTCCGGCCATGGTGGGACTCCAGAAATGCGGTGACAACGTTTGACAGCCCGGGAGGGATGCTGACCGTGGCCGTGCACCCGGTGATCCGGGCAGCGGCAATCCGGGCAAGCACCTCAAATACCGAGTCTTTTTCATGGATGCGCACCACCACCCGCCCTTTGGGCAGATACCGGAGGTGATTGTCCTGGCCGCGAAGATGAAAATGGTCGTGCTCCCGGCCAAACTCCTGCTCCCACCAGTAAAGATAGCTTTTGACCGCATAAACGACCTTTTCCAGATCCCGGGCAAGATCTGTGTCAAATCGGTTCCAGCGAAGATCAATCTGCCACTCATTGACCATGCGCAGCAAATGGCTGTCTGCGGAAATATCGCCCACAGCCGGATACCCGGTTTCAGCAAAATCCATGAACTGATAGACGTAATTGGGGCTGCCGGCCTTGATCCCCGCGCCCAGGGCGGATTTTCCCATGCCGCCAAAGGGCTGGCGCAGCACAATGGCCCCGGTGGTGCCCTTGTTGATATACAGGTTGCCGGCCCTGACCCCGGCCTTCCATTTTTCCTGCTCCCGGCGGTCCAGGCTTTCCAGTCCCGAGGTCAGGCCGTAGCCGGTCATGTTGACCAGATCAATGGCATGGTCCAGGTGTTGTGCGCGCATCACCCCGATGACCGGGCCGAAAAACTCGGTCATGTGGGTATAGCCGCCCGGCTGCACCCCCCACTTGATCCCCGGGCGCCAGATGTAGGGATGGCCGGCCACCGGCTCGGGTTTTAAGGCCCAGGATTCGCCCTCTTCCAGCTCTGTCAGGGCCCGGTGCAGATCGCCTTCAGGCGGGGCGATGATGGGGCCCACCTTGTTTTGAAACTCCCAGCAGGAGCCGGTCTTTAAACTTTTGGCCGCATCCACGAGCTGGCGGCGGAACAGTTCGTCATCATAGACCTCCTTTTCCAGGATCACCAGGGAAGTGGCGCTGCATTTCTGGCCGGAGTTGCTGTAAGCCGAATGCACGATATTTTTGATGGCCTGGTCCCGGTCCGACATGGCCGTGACAATGGTGGCGTTTTTGCCCCCGGTTTCCGCGGCCAGCTGGATGTCCGGGCGGTTTTTCAATATTCGCAGGCCCGTGTCCGTGCCGCCGGTCAGAATAATATAATCCACCTCCGGGTTGCCGGTCAGTTCACTGCCGGCCGTGCTGCCGGCACACGGAACAAACTGGAGCGTTTTTTTCGACACCCCGGCCCGGTAAAAGCACTGCACCAGTTCCCAGGCCGTGAGCACGGCCGCCGAGGCGGGCTTGAACAAAACCGTATTTCCGGCCGCCAGGGAGGCGGCAATGCCGCCGCAGGGAATGGCAATGGGAAAATTCCAGGGCGTGATCACCAGGCCCACGCCCCTGGGCCC
>JAGTVF010000075.1 GCA_018224315.1 Desulfobacterales bacterium
ACCAAACCCTCAATCCGATGCAAACGAAAAAGGCAGCACATGGGCCGCAAACAAGCCATAATCCAATCCGCCACCCGGCTTTTTGCCCAAAAGGGCTTTGCCGAAACCTCTACGGCCGAGATCGCAGAAGACGCCGGCGTGGCCCATGGCACCCTGTTTTATCATTTTAAAAACAAGCGGGGCATCATCCATGAAATTTTTTCCATGGCCGGCGACGTTTACCTGCGCAACCTCAAAAGCGTACTGGCCCGGCAGAATAACGGTATGGAAGGAATTGAGGCCATCATCCGGTTTAACGAAAACTACAGCCGGGATCACATCCAGCAGATCCGGATATTTCAGCGATTTTTCCCGGACCTGGGAAATGATGCCGACCCGGAAAAAATGCTGCTCGATTCCCTCAAGCAGCAGGTCATTGACCTGATCCGAAAAAGCCTGGAAACCGGTGCTGCCGACGGCTCCATTGCCTGCGCCAAAATCCATGAAACCGCGGATGTGATCCACAGCCTGATATTTGGTATCACCCACATGAATCTCATGGAATCCGCTGATACCCCGGCACTGACAGAAGAAGCCATTGCATTTTGCCGGCGGGCGCTTACCCCCGGCGGGCAAGACTGTCAAAGGGTTTAAAATCGCCTTAAAACAGGTAACAAATAAAACAGGAACAATGATATGCAGGGACAATCCATGAAAAAATCCGGCCTTATTGTCACGGTGGCAGTTTTGATGCTCATGCTGACCTGCGGCATGGCAAAAGCCCGGCAGAACGCCTCTGCCCCCGGGCAAACCCGGGGCTTAACCCTTGAGCAGGCATTTGAGACCGCGTTAAAGGAAAATGAGCAGGTGGGCATTTCCCGACAGGACCTGGTCAACGCCAGAACCGATATCACTTCAGCCACCTCCAATCTCTATCCCCAGCTCAGCCTGAGAGGGGCGCACAACCGGCAGAAGGATTCGGATCTGGGCAGATCATCGGCGGGCGCGGGCATCTCTGCGCTGTCAACTCCGGAGAATTATAACACCCTGACCCTGCAACTCGATCAGCACATCTACCAGTGGGGCAAGGTGTGGAGCGCCAGAAAAATCGCTGAACATTACTATGACGGCAGCAGGTACCGCCACTTAAGGCGGGTTCAGGAAATTTTGTACCAGGTCAGTGTCCAGTACTATGAGGTCCTGCTGGGACGAAGGGCCATTGAAATTGCCGAAAACGCATTAAACAGAGCTGTTCAGCAGCTGGAGCGGGCCGAAGCCCGTTTTCAGGTGGGCGTATTGACAGAAACCGACGTGCTGCGCGCCGAAGTCCAGGTAGCCCAGAGCCGGGAACAGCTGGAGCGCGCAAAAAACCAATATGACATTGCCATAGAGCGCCTGGCCCTGGAAATGGGGGTTGATTCCATTAACGGCCCTGTGCGGGAGCCTGATGAGCGCACATTTCAATCAGCGCCCATTTCAGAGCTGTTTTCCACGGCCATGGCCAACCGGCCGGATTTTGACCAGGCCGCCCGGGAACTTCAGGCGGCAGATGAGCGGGTGGATTATGAAAAAGCCGATTATTTCCCCAACCTGAGCCTGAATGCCCAATACATTCGCACGGACGAAAAATCCCTGTTTTACGGTGAACATGATGACTGGAACGCCAGTCTGGTGCTTTCCTATCCCCTGTTTACCGGCTGGCAGACCACCGCAGAGGTCGACCGCGCCCGCTCGGAGAAAAGCCAGGCCCAATACAGTCTCAGCCGCCTGCGCAAACAGATCCGAAACGAGGTGCGCAGCGTCTATCTGGATATCAAAACCCAGCAAAAAGTCATTGATCAGCTAAAGCAGCAGGTGCGCTCTGCAAAACGCAATTACAAACAGGTCTCTGCCCAGTTTAAAGAAGGCCTGGTGACAGCCGTGGACCAGGTGGATGCGTTTACCGCGCTAAATGAAGCCGAAAACCGTCTTGCCCAGGCCTACTACACCTATCAGCTGGACCTGATCCGTCTGGATCTGTCAACCGGAACATTTCAAAGCGATCTGCTGGAAAAGGAGATTTTCAATGAAAACGGCTAAAGCAGACAGGCACCCGGCCTTCAGTCCGGCTCCGGTATTTGCGGCCCTGATGCTGACACTGCTGCTGGTCTGGGGCTGCGGGTCAGACGACGGCGAAAAGGGCCAACAGCAAGATTCAGACTCCGGGTCGTGCGTGAGTGTAGACCGGACAACGGTAAAAACTGCCGATCTTGAGGAAATCATCGGCGGCATCGGCAGCATCGAGGCATTTCAGACCGTGCAGGTGTACCCGGAAATCAGCGGTATCATCGAGACGGTGGCCTTTGATGAAGGCGCGCGGGTGAAAAAGGGACAACTGCTTTTTACCATTGATGACGCCAAAATCCGCGCTGAACTCGATGCCCGGCAGGCCGCTCTGGAAGAGGCCAGGGCCAACCTGGAAAACGCCCGCCTGGTCTTTAACCGACGCCAGCGCCTCTATGAACAGAAACTGGGCACCGAGGAAGCCCGTGATGAAGCCCGCGCCCGGTATCAGGCCCTGATTGCCCAGGTCAAACGCATTCAGGCGGAAATCGAAAATATCCGGGAAACACTGAAAGATACCAAAATCCGGGCGCCGTTTGACGGGTTTGCCGGCGCTCATCACGTGGATGCCGGACAGCTCGTGGACACCGAGACCCGACTCACCGCTGTTGTCCAGGTGGAGCGTTTAAAAATCCGCTTCACCGTGCCGGAACGCCACATGGAACGGGTCCGCATCGGTCAGCAAATCCGCATCAGCGCACCGGCTTATCCGGAGAAAAAATTTTCCGGCACCATTTACTTCATTGACCCGCAAATTGAGCCCGGCACCCGGAGCCTGAAAATCCAGGCGCAAGCCGACAACCCCAAAAACCTTTTGCGGCCTGGCGGATTTGCGTCCGTGGAACTCATCGCCGGGACCCGGGAAGGGGTGCTCACCATCCCGGAAGAAGCCCTGATCCCCACGCGATCCGGCTATATGGTCTTTGTCATTGAAAACGGCCGTGCCAAAGGACGGGAAGTGAAAATCGGCCTTCGCAGGCCCGGCATTGTTGAGATCACAAGCGGACTGCAAGAAGGCCAAACCATTGTCCAGGCCGGCCATATCTCCCTGTATGAAGGTGCTCAAGTCTGCCCGGAATAAATCCGGAATGTTGTGATTGAATTTTGTCCGGATTTGACCGGACACGAATATAAGGTATGTGACCGATTATGATCTGGAATCTATGCATCCGCAGACCCGTATTGACCGCAGTCCTGTTTTTGGTGATTTTCATTTTCGGGTTGTTTGGCTACAACCAGATGCCGGTGCGGGAATTTCCGGACGTGGAGTTTCCCATTGTCAATGTCAGCGCAGTGCTGCCCGGCGCCGACCCCGAGGTGATTGAAACCGAGGTGGTGGAACCGCTCGAAGAGCAGTTAAACACCATTGAAGGCGTCAAGGAGATCAAGTCCACCAGCCGGGAACAGGTGGGGGTGGTCACAGTGGAGTTTGAACTCTACCGCGACATTGATCTGGCTGCCCAGGATGTACGCGACCGGGTCACCCGTGCCCGGCCGGAGATGGCCGATGACATCGAGGAGCCGGTGATCCGCAAGGTGGATCCGGACGCCCAGGCGGTGATGTGGATTTCCCTGCGGGGAGATAAGCGCTGGGACCCTGTGAGCATGACCGAGTATGCCGACACGGTGATCAAAAACCGCCTGGAACGGCTTCCCGGGGTGGGCCAGATCTTTATCGGCGGTGAGCGCAAATACGCCGTGCGCATCCGCCTGGATCCCGACAAGCTGGCCGGCCACAACCTCACGCCCCGGGAAGTGGTGGAAAAAATCCAGGCCCAGAATGTGGATATCCCGTCGGGCCGTATTGAAAGCCGGGAGCGCGAGTTTCTGATCAAGACCGAGGGGAGGTTTGCCGACGCTGGGCCTTTCAACGACATTATCATCACCCATCGAAACGGCTCTCCCGTGCGCCTGGCCGATGTTGGCCAAGCCGTGGACGGGGTGGAAAACGACCGCAACGTGGCCCGCTACAATACCGAACCCTCGGTG
>JAGTVF010000076.1 GCA_018224315.1 Desulfobacterales bacterium
AGCCCCATTCCGGCTCCCAGGCCAACATGGCCGTGTTTTTCGCCCTTCTGGAACTGGGCGACACCATCCTGGCCATGGATCTTTCCCACGGCGGCCATCTGACCCATGGCGCTGCAGCCAGTTTTTCCGGCCGGTTTTACAACTTTGCCCATTACGGCGTCACCAGGGAAGAAGGCACCATTGATTACGACCAGGTGGCGGCCCTGGCTGAAAAGCACCGGCCCAAAATGATTATTGCCGGAGCCAGCGCGTATTCACGGACAATCGATTTCGAGGCTTTCTCCCGGATTGCCAAATCAGTCGGCGCCTGGTTCATGGTTGATATGGCCCACATTGCCGGACTGGTGGCCACCGGTCATCACCCCTCGCCTGTTGCCCATGCCGATGTGGTCACATCCACCACCCACAAGACCCTGCGCGGTCCCAGGGGCGGGCTGATTCTGGCCAAAACCGACCTGGACAAGGTGTTAAACAAGGAAATTTTTCCCGGGATCCAGGGCGGACCCCTGATGCACGTGATTGCAGCCAAGGCCGTGGCCTTCAAACTGGCCGCAGGCGATTCTTTCAAAGACTACCAGGCCGATGTGGTGGGCAACGCCCGTGCCCTTGCTTCCGTACTCCAGCAAAACGGAGTGGATCTGATTTCCGGGGGAACGGACAACCACATGATGCTCGCAGATCTGCGGAACCTGTCCATCACAGGCAAAAAAGCAGAGGAAGTCCTGGGCATGGCCGGCATTACCGTAAACAAAAACACCGTGCCCTTTGACACGGAAAGCCCCTTTGTCACCAGCGGCATCCGCATCGGCACCCCGGCGGTGACCACCCGGGGCATGAAAGAGGCGGAAATGCAAAAAATCGGCGGCTTTATCGTGGACGTGCTCAAGCACCCCGATGACAGCGCCCGCATTGACGGCATACGCAAGCAGGTACAGGAGCTTTGCGCCGGGTTCCCGCTGTTTGCACAAACCCCTTAAAGGCGTGCATCGATTGTCTGCTGCCGCAATTTTTCAACACCAGCGGTCCGGACGAGCTGCAATCAAGAGGTAAAACATTTATGATCCCAACCGGCCAGCGCCCTGCCTGGGATGATTATTTCATGGATATTGCCAACCTCGTGGCCCGGCGCTCCACTTGCCTTCGCCGGGCCGTGGGGGCGGTGCTGGTCAAGGAACACCGGGTGCTGGCCACGGGATACAACGGCGCGCCCGCCAAAATCCGGCACTGCGCCGAGGTGGGCTGCCTGCGGGAGGATATGAACATCGAATCCGGTCAGCGCCATGAATTGTGCCGCGGCATTCACGCGGAGCAAAACGCTGTCATCCAGGCCGCCTACCACGGGGTGGCCATCCGCGGGGCCAGCCTTTACTGCACCAACCTGCCCTGTGCCATCTGCACGAAAATGCTTATCAATGCCGGGCTCACCGAAATCTGTTACCAGGAAGGGTATGCGGATGAACTGTCTGCCGCCCTGCTTGAAGAAGCCGGGATCCGGCTGCGGCAGGTTAAAGGAGGCAGCTGATGCGATGCCCGTTTTGCGGCGAAAACGATAACAAGGTCATTGATTCCCGGCTAAGCAAGGATGGAAACGCCATTCGCCGGCGGCGGGAATGTCTTTTCTGCGCACGGCGGTTCACCACCTATGAAACCGTGGAGGAAATCCCGCTGATGATTATCAAAAAAGACAAGCGGCGGGAAGTGTTTAACCGGGACAAGGTCCGCTCCGGGCTCAAAAGGGCCTGTGAGAAGCGTGAAATCAGCATGAATGTCATTGAGGCCTTTATTGAGGAACTTGAGCGCGACCTGCGGGAGGCCGAGGAAAAGGAAATCCCCTCCCGGGTGATCGGAGAGAAAATCATGGCACGCCTCCATGAACTCGACAAAGTGGCCTACGTGCGGTTTGCCTCGGTATACCGGGATTTTAAGGACGTCAACGATTTTGTCACCGAACTCAAAACCCTTCTGGACCAGAGATAACAACCATTTTGCAGCACACCAGAAAAACGGTTCCGCGGCCCTTTTGCGGAGCCGTTCTTTTTTTTTAAAAAGTGATTATATTTCATGTCGCGGTAAAAAGTTTGAACTTTTTACCGCGACATCTGAAATCAGACTTTTTACGGTGCCATCATTTTTCGCTTTATACAATAAGGCGGCTGCCGCGAATACGATAACAGGTTTTGCCCATGGAACATCCGGATTCTCATTACATGAAAACAGCCCTTGAGCTGGCTGAAAAAGGCGCCGGCTATACATCACCAAATCCCATGGTCGGGGCGGTGATTGTACAGGACGGGCAGATCATCGGCCGCGGCTGGCACGAAAAAGCCGGCGGCCCGCATGCAGAGGTAAACGCCATTGCCGATGCCGGCAGCCGTGCCCGGGGCGCCACCATCTATGTCACACTGGAGCCGTGCAACCACCAGGGCCGCACCCCGCCGTGCACAAGGGCCATCCTGGAGGCGGGCATCAGCCGGGTGGTCTGCGCCATGACCGATCCCAACCCGGAGGTGGCCGGCGGAGGCGCCCGGTTTCTGGCCGATTGCGGGATAGATGTGGAAACCGGGATTTGTGAGCCGCAGGCCCGCCGGCTCAATGAATTTTTTATCCATTACATTCAAACCCGGCGGCCCTTTGTGCTGCTCAAATGCGCAGCCACCCTGGACGGCAAAATCGCCACACTCACCGGTGATGCCAAATGGGTCACAGGCCCGGCCGCCCGGGCCCGGGTACACCAAATGCGCCACCGCTGCGATGCCATCCTGGTGGGGATCAACACGGTGACAGCCGATGATCCGAGCCTGACCACCCGCCTGGAAAACAACACGGGCCAGGACCCGGTCCGGGTGATTTTAGACACACGGCTTTCCATGCCGGAAACCGCCAAAATGCTTTCTCTAAAATCCAATGCCCCCACCGTGGTGGCCGCATCAGAAAATGCCGACCCCCAAAAGGCCGCCCGCCTGGAGCAGCAAGGCGCAAAGATCCTGTATCTGCCGGAAAAACTGGACCGTGTGGATCTTGACGCGCTGCTGGAAAAGCTCGGGCAGATAAACATCACCAGCCTGCTGGTGGAAGGCGGCAGCCGGGTTGCCGCCGCCTTTCTGCAAAACCGCCTGGTTGACAAAATCTGCTTTTTTTATGCCCCTAAGATTCTCGGGGGCGACGGGATCAGCATCTGCAGCGGGCCGGGACCGCAGATGATGTCCTCGGCAATTTCCGTAACAGACATGGAAACAGAGCAGATCGGAGACGACCTTCTGATTCAGGGCTATATCAAATGATTCAGGCCCATTATTTAAAAATCCGCACATGCGGCAAAACATGTTTGCCATTTGGTTCAACTTGTTATAAATAAAAAGTTTTAAGGTTTTGGCGTGTTAGGGCTTAACACCTTTTTGAACAACAGGCAGAAAAATGTTTACCGGAATTATCGAAGGTCTGGGCACCCTGGCAAACAGTCAGCCTGCGGGAAGCGGCCGGCGGCTGACCATTTCCGCTGATTTTTCCCTGGACGGCACCCGCATCGGCGACAGCATTGCGGTCAACGGCGCATGCCTGACAGCGGTGGAAATTTCCGGAAGCCGGTTTTCCGTGGATGTTTCCGCAGAGACCCTTTCCCGCAGCACCCTGGCCGATACCCGGCCCGGCCAGCAAATGAATCTGGAGCGGGCCCTTCGCCTGTCTGACCGGTTAGACGGCCACCTGGTATCCGGCCATATCGACGGCAGTGCGCAGATCACCCATAAAAAGGACCTGGGCGGGTCCATCGTATTCGGCTTTGCCGTATCTGAAGAAATCAGCCGGTACCTGATTGCCAAGGGATCAGTGGCTGTCGACGGCATCAGCCTGACAGTCAACACCTGCGCTGCAGGACGGTTTGAAATCGCGGTGATCCCCTATACGGCCAAAATCACCACCCTGGGGATGAAAAATCCCGGCGACCGGGTCAATATTGAAACCGACCTGATCGGAAAATACGTGGAAAAATTCTTAAAGGGAGATGATCCCGGCGATGCCCGGCCGGAAAAAATGGATTTGACGTTTTTGGCAAAAACCGGATTTCTCTAAACATCAGGCCATTACAACCTGATGTCACGGGTTTTGCACCAAACAACAAATGGACACGAAATCAACCTGTCGCGTGAATACCGGGCGGTTTTCGCGTTTCCATGGAATTTACGGAGTATAATAATGGGACATTTATCAATTGAAGAAGCCATCAAGGAGATCCGGGACGGCAAAATGGTCATCCTGGTCGACGACGAGGACCGGGAAAACGAGGGGGATCTGACCATGGCCGCAGAGGCGGTCACGCCCGAGGCCATCAATTTCATGGCCAAATACGGCCGCGGCCTGATCTGCCTTTCTTTAAACCCGGAAAAGGTTGAGGAACTGGATCTTCCAATGATGGTGCAGCACAACACTTCCCAGTTTGAAACCGGGTTTACGGTCTCCATTGAGGCCAAAAAAGGGGTCACCACGGGCATTTCCGCGGCAGACCGGGCCACGACCATCCAAACGGCCATTGCCGATGACGCCGGCCCGGATGATCTGGTCATGCCCGGCCACGTATTTCCCCTGCGGGCCCGCCGGGGCGGGGTGATCGTGCGAACCGGCCAGACCGAGGGTTCGGTGGACCTGGCCCGTCTGGCCGGGATGAAACCCGCCGGGGTGATCTGTGAAATCATGGATGAAGACGGCACCATGGCCCGGATGCCGTCGCTGGAAAAATTTAGCGAGGAGCATGGCATCGGCATCTGCACCATTGCCGATCTGATCGAATACCGCATGCGCACCGAATCCTTTGTGCGAAGCGTTGTGGAAACCGAGATTCCCACAAGTTTCGCCGGCGACTTCAGGGTCCGGGTGTATGAAAACGACGTGGATGATTTCCAGCACATCGCACTGATCAAAGGCGACATTGACCCGGAAACCCCCACCATGGTGCGGGTGCACTCCGAGTGCCTCACCGGCGATATTTTCGGCTCCATGCGCTGTGACTGCGGCGAGCAGCTGCACAAGGCCATGATGATGATGGAAAAGGAAGGATGCGGCGTGCTGCTCTATGTCCGCCAGGAAGGCCGGGGCATCGGTCTGGTCAACAAGCTCAAGGCTTACGTTCTCCAGGATCAGGGCTATGATACCGTTGAGGCCAATGAAAAGCTTGGATTCAAGGCCGACCTGCGAGATTACGGCATCGGCGCCCAGGTGCTGGCCGATCTCGGGGTACGCAAAATGCGTTTGATCACCAACAATCCCAAAAAGATCGTGGGCCTGGAAGGCTACGGCTTAAGCGTGGTGGACCAGGTGCCCATTGAAACCGAGCCCAATGATTACAACCGCTGCTACCTGGAATGCAAGCAGCTCAAAATGGGCCATTATTTAAGCGTTTCACCAGAGGACAAAACCAAAAACCAGGGGAAAAAAGCGCATGCCTAAATTCATCGAAGCCAACCTGCTGGCCGAGGGCCGGCGTTTTGCCATTGTGGTCAGCCGTTTTAATGATTTTATTTCTGACAAACTGCTTTCCGGCGCATTGGACGCGCTGGTGCGCAGCGGCGCCAATGATGCAGACATCGAGGTTGTCAAGGTTCCCGGAGCGTTTGAAATCCCCCTTTTGGCCAAAAAACTGGCCGCAGGCGGCAAATATGATGCCGTGATCTGCCTGGGCGCCGTGATCCGGGGTTCCACTCCCCATTTCGACTATGTCAGCGCCGAGGTGTCCAAGGGAATCGCCGCAGCCGGCATGGATACCGGGGTGCCGATTATTTTTGGCGTGATCACCACGGATACCATTGAACAGGCCATTGAACGGGCCGGTACCAAGGCCGGCAACAAGGGATGGGACGCAGCTGTTTCCGCCATTGAAATGGCCAATCTGGCTGATCTGATAAAGGCGTGACCCTTTTCTTATGAAAATCCGCCGGAAATCAAGAGAAATGGCGCTTCAGGCATTGTTTTGCATGGACACCTTAGGTGACGATTCCGAGGAGATGATCCAGGAACTGTGTACACTGCTGGCGCCCCAGGAAAAAGTGCGGTCCTTCGGCCTGGAACTGGTGCGCGGGGTGGTGGCCAAAAAGGCGGAAATCGACGGCCGTCTGGCCGAGACATCCAGCAACTGGAAACTGGCACGGATGGATTACGTGGATCGCAACGTGATCCGCATTGCTGTCTATGAAATGCTTTTCTGCAATGACATTCCCGAAAAAGTGGCCATCAACGAGGCCATTGATATCGGCAAAAAATACGGAACAGAGAAATCCGGCGCGTTTATCAACGGAATTCTCGACAGCATCTGGCAACGATATGTCCACTGCAACTCAAAAAGGAGCCCTGAATGCGAAACAGACAAATCTTCCTGAAACCGGAGGAAATTCCCCGGCAATGGTATAACATACTGGCTGATATCAAAATCAATCCCCCGCTGGGGCCGGACGGAAAGCCCCTTTCCCCGGACCAGCTCGCTCCTGTTTTTCCCATGAACCTGATTGAACAGGAAGTCAGCACCAAGCGGTGGATCGACATACCCGATGAAGTGATGGATGTGCTGTCCATCTGGCACCCCACTCCCCTGGTGCGGGCCTACAACCTGGAAAAGGCATTGGGCACCCCGGCCCGGATCTATTTCAAAAACGAATCCGTGAGCCCCCCGGGCAGTCACAAGCCCAATACTGCCGTGCCCCAGGCCTATTACAACAAGGAGTTCGGGATCAAAAAAATGACCACCGAAACCGGCGCGGGCCAGTGGGGAAGCGCCCTGTCCTTTGCCTGCTGCCAGTACGGCCTGGAATGCAAGGTCTTTATGGTGCGCATCAGCTTTGATCAAAAGCCCTACCGCAAGACCATGATGGCGGCATGGGGCGGCAATTGCGTGCCCAGCCCGAGCATGAGCACCAAGGCCGGACGCGAAGCCCTTGAATTAAACCCCGACACCCCTGGGACCCTGGGCATTGCCATCAGCGAGGCCATCGAGGCGGCAGTGGCCGATGAAAGCGGCCAGACCCGATATTCCCTGGGCAGTGTGCTCAATCATGTCATGCTCCACCAGACCATCATTGGTCTGGAAGCCAAGCGGCAGATGGAAAAAGTCAGCGAATATCCGGACGTGATTATCGGCTGCGCCGGCGGGGGCAGCAATTTCGCAGGCCTGGCCTTCCCATTTGCCTATGACAAGATCCATGGCAAAAATGTGGATATCTACCCGGTGGAACCGGCCGGATGTCCGACCCTGACCCAGGCGCCATTTGTCTACGACCACGGGGATACGGCCAAATACACCCCGCTTCTGCCCATGTACAGCCTGGGCCACACCTTTGTGCCGCCCCCGGTTCATTCCGGCGGCCTGCGCTACCACGGAATGGCCCCCACGGTGAGCCAGCTGGTGGACGAAGGGCTTTTCGAGGCCAAGTCCGTGACCCAAAGCAAAAGCTATGCTGCCGGAGTGCTGGCCGCCCGCACCGAAGGCATCATTCCTGCCCCGGAAAGCTGCCATGCCCTGGCGCTGGTGGTGGAAGAAGCCCAAAAGGCCAAAGAGGAAGGAAAAGAAAAGGTCATCCTGTTTAACTGGAGCGGACACGGCCTGCTTGACCTGGGCGCCTATGAGGCTTATTTTTCCGGTAACATCAAAGACATTGAGCTGTCGGAGAAAGATTTGCACGGATCTGAAAAGGTGTATGAGGATTATCCCAAACCCCAGCATTTAAAAAGCGTTTAAGCCATGTTTGATCCGCAAAAAGACAACCTGGAGACCCGCTGCCCGAGGCTGGGCAGCGTCATCCCGTTTCGCTACTGCTTAATCAGCGGGCCTGACAGCTTGCCCTGTTTCAAGATACTGGACTGCTGGTGGGAAATTTTTGACGTGGATACTTATCTGAAGGAAAATCTTCCGACTGAAACCTACAACAGCCTGGTCACGGAGCCGCCGAAACCCAAGGTGGCCTCAATCGTGGAGATTGCTCAACAAGTCAAACAAAAAAAACAAACAGGAGGTTTCTGTTGATTTTAAAATCCCTTGCCGTGGGCCCCATAATGGCCAACTGCTACATTATAGGGTGCGAAAGCACCAAATCGGCAGCCGTGATTGATCCCGGAGACGAAGCAGACCGAATCCTCAAGGAACTGGCCAAAGACGGCCTGACCCTTAAATGTATCATCAATACCCACGGTCATTTTGATCACGTGGGCGGTAATGCTGACCTCAAAAAGGCCAGCGGTGCCGATATCGTGATTCACCCGGCAGACGAGGCCATGCTGGCCGATCTGGTCAGAACCGCCGCAGCTTTCGGTCTTTCCGCTCAGAACTCGCCGGCCCCGGACCGGACCGTCCAGGAAGGCGACACCATCTCCTTTGGCGAAATCAGCCTAAGGGTGCTTGACACCCCGGGTCATTCCCCTGGCGGCATCTCCCTGCACACGGACAACATGGTATTTGTGGGCGACGCCCTTTTTGCCGGCTCCATCGGCCGTACCGATTTGCCCGGGGGCGACTTTCAAACCCTGATTTCCAGCATCAAAACCAAGTTGTTTCCCCTGGGCGATGACACAACGGTCTACACCGGCCACGGCCCGGCCACCTCCATCGGCCAGGAAAAACGCGCCAATCCGTTTCTGCGATAAGCCTTTCGCATCTGCTGATAAGCCAGCCCGGCGCCGGATTTTAAAAGGCGCCGAGCTGGCACGGCTTGATCTTGATGCCAAGGGTTTCACAGGCACCGCTGATATCCATTTTGCGCACCCCCAGATCCGCTGCAATGGCAAAGGCCCTTTGGCAGGGCAGGTGGCCGTTATCCAGATTTTCGCCAATGGTCCGGCGCAGTGTGCCTGAAACTTCAGGCCTGGGCTTGACGATCTTTTTATCGGGGCTGTAGCCAAACAGCCCCAGCTGGCATTTTACCAGGCGAATCTTTATTTCATCGGCACACGCGCCTACGACTGCCGGCGCTGTGTTTAGCTGGTTTGCAATCTCCAAGGCCACGGCACAGGGCAGTTCACCATCTTTTGCACGCTCTTTCATCTGCTGCCGGAGCCGATCGTCATGTTTTTCCATAACCCCTCTCCATTTCCATTTTTCGACATTTGACTTGCACTAAAATAGCCCCTTTGTTAAGCAATATCAAAGATACGGAAGGTTTCAACCCCGTATGCCGGCAGTATCATAAAAAAAATGGACACAGTACGGCTGCAATTCATGCCAACGACCATCAAGCGAAAAAAAACCCGGCAGATCCACGTGGGCAGTGTGCCGGTGGGGGGCAATGCCCCCATATCCGTGCAATCCATGACCAACACCCACACAGCGGATGTAGCGGCCACAGTGGCCCAGATCCGGGGCCTGGAGGAAGCCGGATGCGAGATCATCCGCGTGGCTGTTCCGGACATGGACGCGGCCCGGGCCATTTCCAAGATCCGCACGCAGATCACCATCCCCCTGATTGCCGATATCCACTTCGACTTCCGACTGGCGGTGGCCGCTGCCGCTGCCGGAGCAGACGCCCTTCGCATCAACCCGGGCAATATCGGGGCCAAAGACAAAATCCGGGCGGTGGTGGCTGCAGCAAAAGACAACGGGCTGTCCATCCGGGTGGGGGTCAATGCCGGGTCTCTGGACAAAGACATTTATCAGGCCCACGGGGGCCCCACGCCGGCCGCCCTTGTGCAAAGCGCCTTGCGCCAGGTGGCCGGACTTGAGGAAATGGATTTTCACGAAATAAAAGTTTCTTTGAAATCCTCAAACGTTGTGGAAACCATCGCGGCGTATGAACTTTTTTCCAAACAATCCGATATTCCCCTGCACGTGGGGGTTACCGAGGCCGGCGGACTCTATGCCGGAATCGTCAAGTCCGCCATGGGCATCGGCGGCATCCTGGCCCGGGGCATCGGTGATACCCTGCGGGTTTCTTTGACCCGGGATCCAACAGAAGAGATCCGGGTGGGCTACGAGATCTTAAAAGCCCTGGGCATCCGCCGCCGGGGCCCGGAAATCATCTCATGTCCCACCTGCGGCAGATGCGAAATTGATCTGTTCTCCATTGCCGAAAGCGTAGAAAGAGCCCTTTTGTCCAGCCGGGCGCCAATCAAGGTGGCTGTGATGGGATGTGCGGTAAACGGGCCCGGAGAAGCCCGGGAGGCTGATGTGGGCATTGCCGGCGGCCGGGGCACGGGCATTTTGTTTAAAAAAGGCAAAGTGGTCAAAAAATTTCCTGAAGACCGCCTGGTCCGGGAACTGCTGGCTGCAGTCCGGCAGCTGGAGGAAAATCACGAGCCATAAACCAGCAGATTTTGCCCTGGCCCTGTTCATCTGAAACTTAAAACGCTTTTCTCAGAGGTTTTATAATGACGAAAAAAAACGACACTGCCATCCGTCCCACCCGGGCGGAAAATTATCCGGAATGGTACCAGCAGGTCATCCGGGCTTCAGACATGGCTGAACTGTCCCCGGTGAGGGGCTGTATGGTGATCAAGCCGTGGGGGTACGCCCTTTGGGAAAACATGGTGCGGGCCTTAGATGACATGTTTAAGGCCACCGGCGTGAGAAACGCCTATTTCCCCCTTTTTATTCCCATCTCCTTTCTGGAAAAGGAAGCCGAGCATGTGGAGGGCTTTGCCAAGGAATGCGCGGTGGTCACCCACCACAAGCTGGAAAAGGACGAAAACAACCGCCTGGTGCCCGCAGGCAAACTCAACGAACCCCTTATTGTGCGGCCAACGTCTGAGACCATCATCGGCGATGCCTTTGCACGGTGGATCAAAAGCTACCGGGATCTCCCCATGCTGCTCAATCAGTGGGCCAACGTTGTCCGGTGGGAAATGCGCACCCGGATTTTTCTGCGCACCAGCGAATTTCTCTGGCAGGAAGGCCATACCGTGCATGCCACAAAACAGGAGGCCATTGACCGTACTTATATGATGCTTAATGTATATAAACGGATGGCTGAAGAATACCTGGCCATACCGGTCATCACCGGGGAAAAAACCGTTGCGGAAAAGTTTCCCGGCGCGGAGGTCACCACCTGCATTGAGGCCATGATGCAGGACAGAAAGGCCCTGCAGACGGGTACATCCCATTTTCTCGGCCAGAACTTTGCCAGGGCCTCGGGCATCCGGTTTCAGTCCGCCATGGAAACCGAAGAATATGGATGGACCACTTCCTGGGGTGTGTCCACCCGCATGATCGGCGGTCTGATCATGACCCACAGCGATGATAACGGCATTGTCATGCCCCCGCGGGTGGCTTCTGCCCATGTGGTGTTATTGCCGATTTTAAAGAAAAAGGAAACCAACGACAGCGTGATGGCCTACACCCAGGCAATCGCCGAACGCCTGCGGCAGCAAAACTATCACGGCACGCCCCTGCGGGTAGAAATTGATGACCGCAACATCGGCGGCACCCGCAACTGGGACTGGATCAAAAAAGGCGTGCCCCTTCGGGTGGAAATCGGTCCCAGGGACATGGATGCGGACTCGGTGTTTGTCTCCAGGCGGGACCGGGACCCCAAAGACCGCTTCTCCATCCAAAAAGACGAATTTATCGGAAAGATCGCGGAAATCCTTGATGATATCCAATCCGGATTATATGAAAAAGCGCTTTGTTTTCTGCAGGAAAATACGCGCGACATTGACGATCCCGATGAATTTAGCGCATTTTTCACCCCGCAAAATCCGGAAGAGCCCGAAATTCACGGCGGATTTGCATGGTCGCACTGGTGCGGCAGCGCCGAATGCGAAAAAGCCGTCAAGGAGCGGCTCAATGTCACCATTCGCTGCATCCCTTTTGACCGGAAAGAAGAGTCCGGAGCCTGTATTCAGTGCGGGAAAGAAAGCCGGGGGCGCGTGGTGTTTGCAAAGGCTTATTAAAAAATCCGGAAGGATTTTGGCGCAGAAAGAATTATGATCCGTATTACCGATATACTCGATAAGCTCTATGATTATTACCCGGACGCGGATGTGGACATCATCGATCGTGCCTACATCTACTCGGCCCGGGTCCATGCCGGACAAATGCGGCTTTCCGGAGAGCCTTACCTGTCTCATCCCCTTGAAGTGGCCAGCCTGCTAACGGATATGAAGCTGGATCCGGTGAGCATATCTGCGGGGCTGCTCCATGACGTGGTGGAAGACACCCATGCCACAATTGATGAAATCTATCACACATTCGGCAATGAAGTGGCCCATATCGTGGCCGGGGTCACCAAGATCAGCGCCCTTCCCTTTAGCACGGATCAGCAGCGGCACGCGGAAAACATCCGGAAAATGATTCTGGCCATGGCCGATGATATCCGGGTGATTTTAATCAAGCTCGCAGACCGGCTCCACAACATCCGGACCCTGCATTATCACCAAAAGCCGGAAAAGCAGCGGGCCATTGCCCAGGAGACCTTAGACATCTACAGCCCCATTGCCGGCCGCCTGGGCATTTACTGGCTGAAAAACGAACTTGAGGAAACCGCGTTTTATTACGCCAACCCCGAGGAATACAGCCGAATTGACGGCCTGCTGAAAAAAAACCAGGAGGAACGCGAAAAATATGTGGCCACCGTCAAGACCCTCATTAAGGAGAAAATGTCTGAAGCCGGCATTTCATGCCGGGTCCAGGGCCGGCACAAGCAATATTACAGCATATACCAGAAAATGATCTCCCAGGATCTGGACTTTGAAGAGGTCTATGACATTATTGCCTTTCGCATCGTCGTGGAAAATGTCTCCCAGTGTTATGCGGCCCTGGGGCAGATCCATTCCAGGTGGAAACCGATCCCGACGAAATTCAAGGATTATATTGCCGTTCCCAAGCCCAACATGTATCAGTCGCTGCACACCACCGTGATCGGCCCTTACGGAGAACGAATGGAAATCCAGATCCGTTCCGAGCAGATGGATCACGTGGCCAATTTCGGCATTGCCGCGCACTGGAGCTACAAGGAAGGCAAAACCCAGGAGGATATCAATACAAAAAATACTTTTGCCTGGATTCACAACCTGGTGGAAAACCAGGAAAATTTCGGAAATCCAGAGGAATTTCTGGAAAACGTGCGCATTGATTTGTTTCCCGACGAGGTATTTGTGTTTACGCCCAACGGGGATGTACGCTCGCTTCCAAAGAGGGCCACGCCAGTGGATTTTGCCTACATGATCCACACGGAGGTGGGCAACGAGTGCACCGGCGCAAAGGTCAACGGACGGCTCGTACCCCTCCAGTACGAACTCCACACCGGCGATATCGTTGAGATTCTGACCACCAGGGGCCACCAGCCCAGCAAGGACTGGCTCAATTTTGTCAAAACCGTCAAGGCCAAGTCCCGTATCCGGCACTGGATCCGCAAGCAGGAAAAGGAGCGCAGCCTGTCTCTGGGCCGGGAACTGTGCGAGAAGGCCTTTCGGAAATACAAACTCAATTTTTCAACCCTGGCCAAGTCCCGGGAGATGGAAAAGGTGGCAGAGGCCTTTAACTTCAAGTCCACAGAGGACCTGATCGCCAATGTGGGCATCGGAAAAATCACGCCCCTGCAGATCATCCGAAGGCTCGACCCTCAGTTTACCGAAAAGAAAGATTCCACTCTCATTGACAAGATCACGGGGCCCCGGGACCGAAAGCAGAAAGAAAAAACCGAAGGGGTGTCTGTCCACGGCCTGGATGACATCCTGATCCGTTTTGGCAAATGCTGCCAGCCCGTGCCCGGAGACCCGATCACCGGCTATATTACCCACGGCGCAGGAGTGACCATTCACCGAAGCGGATGTGTCAATGCGTTGAAACTCAACCCGGACCGACAGATCGACGTGGAATGGAATACAAACGACAATGGTGAGTTTCCGGTGTCCCTAAAGATCACCGCCTCGGACCGCATGGGGCTGCTGGCGGAAATCTCGACTGAAATCAGCAAGGCGGCCGCCAATATTTATGACGTCCGCCTTGAAAACAGGGGCAACAAGTCGATTTACGGAAAATTTACCATTATGGTAAAAGACCGCAGACAATTGGAAAATGTGGTTTCCCGGCTGAAAAAAATTCAGGCCGTGCAGGAGGTCAAGCGCCTGTAAAACCGGATATCCGAAGAATGCGATTACGGGGCTTTGACCACCTGACCGGATTTAATGCACTGGGTGCACACGGTGATTTTTTTCACGCTTCCGTTCTGCACGGCGCGCACCCGCTGCAGGTTGGGATTAAACCGCCGCTTGGTAACATTATGGGCATGGCTGACGTTACACCCCACCATGGCTTTTTTGCCGCATATACTACACATCGTAGACATATCAGAAATCTCCTTCACACAATCAGGATACAGGTTCACATAAAAATCTAATTATATGCCGCAAAATTTTGGATTTGTAAAGCTTTTTTTCAGCTTTCAAAGCAAGGGGAAAATCGGTCAATTAACCCCTTCCCATCCGGTTTCAATGGGCGGCAGCTGCACCCAGCCATCCATGGTGGGCGTCTGTCCGGGTGCGTCGCCGGGAAGATGCCGGCTGCAAAGATCCATATATCGCCTGGCCCTGTCGGTGTATTCGTCCACTTGCGGATACTGGGTGACAACGTTTTCAAACCGGGTCATGGCCGCCCGGTATTGTTCGGACTTGAAATAAAACTCGCCCACGTAGAATTCATGGCCCGCCAGATTCCTGCGGCATTTTTCAATCTTTTCCCCGGCGTCGCGCGCCCACTGGCTTTCCGGAAATCTGGACTGAAGCCGCAAAAACACCTCAAGAGCTTTGCGGGTGGGCACCTGGGTCCGGTCAATGCTTCGCAGCCGCTCATAATGGCACATCCCCATCTGGTATGTGGCATAAGGGATCTGCGAATCACTGGGATGCAGCTGTTCGTACTGCTGATAAGCCTGCAGGGCCTGATCGTATTGCTCAAGATGAAAATGGGCGTCGGCAATGCGCAACTTGGCATCCTTGGCATGCGAGCTGTACGGATACCAATCCCGCAGCCGTTCATAGGATTTCAAGGCCTTGTCATATTTTTCAGCCGCAAACATCGCCGCGCCTTCTTCGGCCAGTTCACCTGCGGTCTTTTCCTCTTTTTTCCCGAACCAACCCGCACATCCTGACGCACACAGCGCCAGCACTAAAACCAATACGAGAATCCGGATTCCCGGGCGCTGTACAGCGCCCGGGACCGATTCAATCTTATTTTGCCGCATGTTATATTATTCCGGTTTGCATCCTGCAATCTATAGAACGCTTTTGATCGTATCCTCAAGCTTGGCTTTCTGAACCATGCCCACGACCTGATCAACGTTTTTGCCGTCCTTGAACAAAATCAATGTGGGAATGGCCCGGATACCAAAATTGCTGGGCGTTGCGGGATTGTCATCCACGTTGCATTTCAGAAATTTGATCTTGCCCTCGTAGTCCTTGCTCAGTTCCTCGACCACGGGCCCGATGGCCTTGCAGGGACCGCACCACGGTGCCCAGAAATCCACCAAAACGGGAATGTCCGAATTCAAAACTTCCTTTTCAAACGTGTCGTCGCTGACTTCTTTAACGTTTTCCGCCATTTTCATTCCTTCCTAAAAAAATTTCGTGTTTGCGGGTTTTCGTCCGGCTGTTGCAGATTAGCCGTATTCACAAATGAAAACCGCAGTTTTTATTTCTACTACATGCATACGCTTAATGTCAAGATAACCATCCAGACATTTTTTTCAAAAATTAAATAACCAGGGAGACATTTCTGAATGGCCCCGGCAGCCCCCTTTATCAGAAAATCATTGACGTGAATTTTTTCAAAGGCTAATATTTTTAGGTTATACTGTTTAAAATAAATAGTGTGGCATCAAGAAGAAAGGCTGGTGTGACCAAAGCATATGCAGGTCTCCTGCCGAACATATTGACAATTTTTTTACAATTCAGGGACAGCAATCATGGTGGAACTCGACTTTGACAAGGGCGGCGGGCTGCTGCCGGCCATCGCCCAGGATGCGGAAACCGGCGAAGTACTCATGCTGGCTTACATGAACCGGGCGGCATGGGAAAATACCATCAAAACCGGCGTGGCCACTTATTACAGCCGTTCCCGGGATAAGCTGTGGGTCAAAGGCGAAACCTCGGGCCACACCCAGCAGGTCCGGGAGCTGCGCTTTGACTGCGATGCTGACACCATCCTGCTCAAGGTGGTGCAGCTCGGCGGTGCGGCCTGCCATAAAGGCTATAAATCCTGTTTTTACCGAAAAGTGGAAAACAACGAAGCTGTGATTACAGATGAACCGATATTTGATCCAGACGAGGTGTATAAAAAATGAGTGAGAAACTAAAGCTCGGCATTCCCAAGGGAAGCCTGCAGAAAGCCACCATTGAACTGTTCCGCCGCTCCGGGTGGAAGATCAACGTCAACGGCCGCAGCTATTTTCCGGATGTCAACGACCCTTACATGGAGTGCACGCTTTGCCGCGCCCAGGAAATGTCGGTGTACGTGGAAAACGGCACCCTGGATGCGGGCCTGACCGGAAAAGACTGGATTGCGGAGAACAACTCCGACATCCAGGTGGTATCCGACCTGGTCTACTCCAAGGTCAGCGCAAGGCCGGCGCGCTGGGTGGTGGCGGTGGCCAGTGATTCAAATATCAAAACCTTAGAGGATCTTTCCGGGAAAAAGGTGGCAACCGAACTACTGGGCTATACCCGCCGCTATTTTGCCGAAAAAAACATTGACGTAAAAATCGAGTATTCCTGGGGGGCCACAGAGGCCAAGGTGGTCTCCGGACTGGCGGACGCCATCGTGGAAATCACGGAAACCGAAAGCACCATCCGCGCCCACGGCCTTAAGGTCATCCACGAGATGATGCAGACCAACACCCAGCTCATTGCCAACCATGATGCATGGAAAGATTCGGACAAGAAAAAGAAAATCGAGCAGGTGGCCCTTTTGCTCAAGGGCGCCCTGGCTGCAGAGAAGCTGGTGGGCGTAAAAATGAACGCGCCCGAGGAAAAGCTCGACAGCCTTGTCTCGCTTCTGCCGAGCCTAAACGCCCCCACCATTGCCAAGCTTTACCACAGCCAGTGGTACTCGGTGGAGACAGTGGTCAGTTCGGACACGGTCCGGGACCTGATCCCGGTGCTGCTGGACAACGGGGCAGAGGGCATCATTGAGTATCCTTTAAACAAAGTGATCTGAGATCGGATTTGAAAATTATTTCCGCCGCATTTGAAACCAGCGCCGCAAAACCCGGGCAGTACCCGGAGGCCGTTTTGCCGGAAATTGCGTTTGCAGGCCGCTCCAATGTGGGCAAGTCCAGTCTTATCAATACCCTGCTAAACCGCCGGCACCTGGTCAAAACCAGCGCGACTCCCGGCAAAACGCGCCTGATCAACTTTTTTGTCATCAATGACGCTTTTTATTTTGTTGATCTGCCCGGTTACGGATACGCCCGGGTCTCTCAAAAGGAACGCAAAAAATGGGGCCCCATGGTGGAGACCTATCTCAGTTCCCGGCCCACCTTAAGGGCCGTGGTCCTGCTCCAGGACATCCGGCGCATGCCGGGAAGTGAGGAAATCCAGATGCTCGAGTTTCTCGAACACCTCCATCTACCGGTGCTGGTGATTTTGACCAAGGCGGATAAATTTTCAAAAAACAAGCAGGTCTTACAGGCCCGGCAGATCCGGCAGCACCTGAAATTAAACCAGGACGAGACAGTGCTTTTTTCTGCCAAAACCCGCCAGGGCACAGATAACATCCACGAAATCATCGGGGACCTGCTCATGGAAGACCTTACAGACGGTCAAACCTTATGAATTTTTCATCCAAGAACACGCAAGACGATTTTCACTCCGGGTTTGCCGCCATCACCGGCGCGCCCAACGTTGGCAAATCCACGCTGTTAAACGCCATGATCGGCGAGAAGATCTCCATTACCTCGCCCAAGCCCCAGACCACGAGAAACCGCATTGCCGGCGTTGTTCACGGCACCGGCTTTCAGATTGTGTTTCTCGATACCCCCGGGGTACACAAAAGCGACAAGTTGTTTAACCGCAAAATCGTGGACGTGGCCCTGTCGGCCATGGACGAAGTGGACCTGATCCTGATGATCGCCGATGCCGCCAATCCGAGTCCTGCCTCCGAAACCCTGCTCGTGGACAAGATTACAGAAAAAAAACCGCTTCCGGCCATTCTGGCCCTAAACAAAATCGATCTGGTGGAAAAACCCCTGCTGCTGGAACAAATCCAGAAATGGGCGGATCTGGATATTTTTTCTGAAATCGTGCCCATTTCTGCCAAAACCGGGCTCCAGGTGCCCCGGCTGGTGGCGGCCATGGCCGGCCATCTGCCCCCGGGGCCGGCCTATTACCCGGAAGACGCACTCACCGACGCACCCGAACGGTTTATCGTGGCCGAGATGATCCGGGAAAAGGTTTTTGCCCACACCGGCCAGGAGATTCCCTATTCCACGGCCGTGACCATTGAACGGTTTGCCGGGGATGAAAAAAAGGACCTGGTGCGCATTCATGCGGTCATTCACGTGGAACGCGACACCCAGAAAGGCATTGTCATCGGCAATCGCGGCCGGATGCTCAAAACCATCGGCTCAGAGGCGCGCAAAGACATTGAAAGCCTGCTGGGCACCCGGGTATTTCTGGAACTGTTTGTCCGGGTGGAAAAAGACTGGAGCAAAAAGCCCGGGTCCATCCGCAAACTCGGTTACTAAAGATGATTTTGTCCTTTCATCCGTGTTATGTTGGAGACGAAAACCGGCTTTGCGCCGGCCGGGATCCGGATGATGACGACATGGCCAGGATGCGGGCCGCAGAAGCCGTGATCCTGCCCCAGGGATGCCGCAAAACACTTTTTGATGCGGCAGAAAGGGCTTGTTCACGGGTATTTCCCGATTACACGGCCCGGTTTGCCTGGCCTGAGAAAACCGGCCAGAGCCGGATGTTTGACCATTACAACGCCCCGCACCCGGTTACTGCGGCCTTTGACCGCCTTGCCGATTTTCACCGGCAGTATAACGGTGATCCTGCGGAAGCCGGTTTTGAATTTCCTTTTGTGTTCAAATACAACGGCTCCGGAGAAGGCGCCAATGTGTGGCTTGCCGATATCCCGGACACCCTTGCCCGGCTTCTGTCGCGAACGGCGGACTGGGAGAAAACCGGGCAATACGGGTTTGTGCTGCAGCAATACATTGAAACCCGCGGCCGCAGCCTGCGGGTGGCGGTGGTGGGAAAGACGCTGGTGTCCTACTGGCGGATCCAGCCCGACAACGCCGAATTCCAGGCGTCTGCGGCACAGGGCGGCCGGCTGGATCATACAGGGGATTCCGGCCGCAGGACAGCGGCCGAAGAGCTGGTTTTGGGCCTATGCCGCCAGACCGGCATCAACCTGGCCGGATTTGATCTGATCTTTTCGGAAAATCCGGCCCCAAACGAATCTGATACCCCACTGTTCCTGGAGGTCAATTATTTTTTTGGCAGAACGGGCCTGGGCGGGTCAGAGGCGTTTTACCGGCTGCTGTGCGCAGAAATTGACAAATGGATCGAGCAGGCATAAAGCGGCAATGTATATTCCGGAAGAAGAAGAAATTCGCAGGGAAAAGGCAAAAGCCCGCCAGCTGCGGGCCTCCCAGTGGTGGAAGCGCAAGTGCGCCAGGGGCGTCTGCCATTGGTGCGGCAAGACTGTGGCACCCGGGGACCTGACCATGGATCATGTGCTTCCCCTGGCACGAGGGGGAAAAACCACCAAAAACAACGTGGTACCCTGCTGCAAGGAGTGCAACATCCGGAAAAAAAGCAGAATGCCCGCCCAGTGGGACAATCCCTGAACGCCGTCAGCACCCGGCGCCCGCGCGACAGGTTAGCGGAAATCGCCCAGGGGCCGGTTGAATGTGTACATGGCCGGCGGCACCATCAGGTTTTCAAAGGCCTCGCCGGTATTTCCACCCCAGGCTGAAAACGGAAGCGACACCACAAAGGTGGCGGTGCCAAAAATCAGGGAAACAAATCCCAGAGGTCTTGCCGCAAACATATCCACCACCATGGTGGCGCCGCTGGGCTCCCCGGAATTGACGGAATAATCTGTCGCCATTGCCGACTGTGCCAGGGGGCCGGCCAGAAATGCAGCCACTGCCACCACTAAAACCAACCGCTTGACATAATGCATGGAAACCTCCTTATGGCCCTGAACTTGACATCCTGAATGATTGGTTTATAAAGAAAGAAACGTATATAAACATAATATATGCCATTTTGCAGGTATCAGTCAATTTTTTTATAAAAAAATCAGAAGTCAAGGTTTCATAAAAAGCCTTAGGACGGATATGCTCCGGGAAATTGCAATTAAAAATTTTGCCATTATCGATGATCTTCGGATCTGCTTTGACCATGGCATGACCGTTTTAAGCGGGGAAACCGGGGCCGGCAAATCAATCATCATCCAGGCATTGAACCTGTTGCTGGGCAGCCGGGCAGATGCTTCCATGATCCGCACCGGCGCGGAATCCGCCGAGCTTGAAGCTCTGTTTGACATGGACACCCGCGGTCCGGCCGCAGCCGCCCTGGCCGAACAGGGTCACGAACCCGGAGAGGATCTGGTGATCCGGCGGATATTGTCCAGAACCGACCGGCACCGGGTTTACATCAACGGCCGGCTGGCTACCATGGGCCTGCTGGCCCGGGTCACGGAAAACCTGGCCGGCATTTCCGGCCAGCACGAGCACCAGCGGCTGCTGCGGGAATCCGAACATCTGCGCATCCTCGACCAGGTTGCCGGCCTCGACGACCTGCAGCATTCCCTTTCCGCCTGCTACCATGAAATCACCCCCCTGATCCAAAAGACTGAAGCGCTCCGGGCAGAACAAAGGCAGCAGGCCGAGCGAATGGAACTCATCGCCTTTCAACAGCAGGAAATCGAGGCCGCAGATCTCAGCCCGGGCGAGGAAGAAGATCTGAGACAGCAGCTGAGCCGGCTGAAAAACGCGGAAAATCTGTTTCAAACCGCCGGCCGGGGTGTGGAAGAACTCTATGACCGCGACGGGGCAGTGGCCGAGCGACTAAAAACCCTGCAAAAGGAACTGGAAAAAGCCGCCGGCATTGACCCCCGGCTCACCGAATCCGCAGAAGCCGTGGCGGACGCAGCCCTGCGGATCGAAGATACAGCGGAATTTTTGCGCGGCTACGCAGACGACATTGAGTTTGACCCCGCACGCATGGAGGAAATCGAAGCCCGCATCGACACCATCAACAAGCTCAAGCGCAAGTACGGCGATTCCGCGGAAGAAATCCTGGCGACCCTGGAAACGCTTAAATCCCAGCAATCTGAAATTGAAGGCATTGAAGAGCAAATCGCCCAAACCGAAGCCCGCCTGGCCGAGCTGCACCAGCGGCTGGCGGAATTGACCCGGCGGTTGTCTGAGAAACGAAAAACAGCGGCAGAAAACCTCGGCCGGCAAATGGATGCGCAGCTCCGGGCGTTGAAAATGGCCGACACCCGCTTCAGGGTCCATTTCCAGCCCGCCCCGGTTCAGGCCGACACCCCGCAATGGCTGAGCGTGGACGATTGCGCAGTATCGGAAAAAGGCGCAGAGCAGGCCTGCTTCATGATCGCCCCCAACGTGGGCGAGGATCTAAAACCCCTTTCCAAAATCGCCTCCGGCGGTGAGCTGTCCAGAATCATCCTGGCCCTAAAAGCGCTTCTGGCGGACACGGAACCTGTTGAAACCATTGTTTTTGACGAGGTGGATGCGGGCATTGGCGGGCAGGTCGCCGAGGTGGTCGGCCGGAAACTGGCAGATCTGGCAGGCCGCAACCAGGTGATCTGCATTACCCACCTGGCCCAGATCGCCCGTTTCGGGGATCATCACTACCGGATCACCAAGGAGGTCTCCGGCGGCCGAACCGCAACGCTGATTCATATCCTTGATCCGTCAGAGCGCATTGAGGAAACCGCCCGGATGATCAGCGGACAGGCCATCACCGACACCACCCGGGCCCATGCCGCAGAAATGCTCAAATCCGCCCGCCGGACCGGCGTATCCTGCGGCTGAAATCATCCCGGACCAAAATTTGCCAATTAAACACTTGACGCTTTTTGAGTATTTAAAGTATATTTTGTTATTTTCCTTGCGGCCCCGGCTACGGCAGACAACCTGCCGGCATCGGTTTCGGGGCACGGGTCCGGACACGAATCATTTTTCAATCATCACGGGGTGGAAGCAATGACGGAATATGCAACCCTGACCATCAATGGTCAAACCATAGAGCTGCCGATCATAGAGGGAACTGAGGGCGAACGGGCCGTGGACATCCGCAGACTGCGTGCGGAAACCGGCTATATCAGCTTTGACCCGGGATTTGCCAACACGGGCAGCTGCAAAAGCTCGATCACCTACATGGACGGGGAAAAAGGAATCCTGCGCTACCGGGGCATTCCCATCGAGGAACTGGCCGAGCATTCCTCGTTTGTGGAGACCTCCTATCTGCTGATAAACGGCGAACTGCCCACCCGGGATCAGTTAAACCGCACCAGCGTCCAGTTAAACGACCATTCCCTGGTCCACGAGGACATGCAGAACTTCTACCAGAACTTTCCCAGAGCTTCGCATCCCATGGGGATTTTATCAGCCATGGTCAACGCCCTGAGAAGTTTTTACCCGGAACTGCTGTACACAGACGAAGGATTTGAGCAAACCTTTCTGCGGCTTTCCTCCAAGGTACGCACCATGGCGGCCATGGCACACAAGATCTCCCGGGGCCATAAGGTGGAATATCCCCGGCCGGATTACACCTATTGCGCCAATTTCCTGCACATGATGTTCAATACCCCGGTCAGGCCCTATCTCGTGCGCAAGGAGATGGTCAAGGCCCTTAATGTTTTCTGGATTCTGCACGCCGACCATGAACAGAACTGCTCCACAGCGGTGGTGCGAAGCGTGGGAAGCGCCCGGACCAATATCTATGCATCGCTTTCCGCAGGGGTTTCCGCACTCTGGGGGGCGCTGCACGGGGGGGCCAACCAGGCCGTGATCCAGATGCTCACCGATATTCACGAGCAGGGCGCCTCCGTGGAAGAAATGGTCCGCCGGGCAAAGGACAAAAACGATCCCTTCCGGCTCATGGGATTCGGCCACCGGGTCTACAAAACCTATGATCCCCGGGCCAAAATCCTGAAAAAATACGTCCACGACGTGCTCGACCGGCTCAAGCTCCAGGATCCGCTGCTTGACATCGCCCTGAAACTCGAGGAAGTGGCGCTGAGAGACTCCTATTTTGTGGACTATAACCTGTATCCCAACGTGGATTTCTACAGCGGCATTTTGCTCAAGGCCATGCAGATTCCCACCAACATGTTCACGGTGATGTTTGCCATCGGCCGCCTGCCCGGCTGGATCGCCCAGTGGCAGGAAAACCTCATTGACCCGGAACAGCGCCTGACCCGGCCCAGGCAGATCTATATCGGAAGCAACACCCGCTCCTACATCCCCATAGACGAGCGGCAAAAGGCATAACAGCAGCCCGGGGCCATCCGGCCGATCAGCTCCCGGATGGCCCCGGACTGTTATGTTGAAATCTTTTCACAAAGCTGCACGTACTCATGCAAGGCCCCAAGGGCCCGGGCGGCCCGGTTGGGCCCGGGCAGCACAGGGGCGCCGGCCTCGTAGAGTTTGCGGATAAAATCGCTTTCAGATGAATAATAGGAATAACCGATCCAGGGCTTTTTTGCATTGCGCATGGCATCGGCCAGCTGGCGGCTCTGATCGCTGATAAACTGCGCCGCAATCGTTTTGGCCTCTTCCATGGACACGCTCATTGTTTCGGCCACCATCAGCACCATGCGCCGGGGCATCATCATGTATACCATCAGGGCATCCGTATTGTTGTCCTGAAGCAGCACATCGGGAATATCCACGAAATAATCGAGATTCCGCTTGGTAAAGGTCAGATCCACGGGATTGTTCATGCTGCCCGTGCTGGGAATGTATTCAGCCAGTTTTTCCCGGGTCTGCGCCTCAATGGAAGGCAGTTCCAGGCCGTTTCTTGCGCATGCATCCGCGGCCACCGCACCCGGGCCGCCGGAATGGGTCTGGATGACCACCCGGTTGCCCCGGGGAAGCGCGGTGGTGCCCAGACACCAGCAGATATCAAACATTTCCTCGATGGAATGCGCCCGGATGACCCCGCTTTGCCGGAACACCCCGTCATATACCCGGTCTGCCCCGGCCAGGGCCCCGGTATGCGACAGCCCGGCCCGGCCGCCGGCCTCGGTTCCGCCCACATAATAAGCCACAATGGGTTTTTGCGGGGCGATCCTTCTGGCCGCATCAATAAAGTCCCGCCCCCGCCGGATGCTTTCGATATACAGGGCAATCACCCGGGTGTCCGGGCATTTTGCCAGATACTCCAGGCAGTCGACAATATCGATGCTGGCCTCGTTTCCCACGCTGAAGCCGGAGGAAAACCCCAGATTGTAGCGGCCCAGATAATCAAACATCTGAGTGATGAAGCTGCCGCTCTGGGATGCCATGCCGATAAATCCCGGGGGATGTTCGCAGGGCAGAAATGTGGCATTGAGCTTAAAATGGGTATTGACCGCCCCAATGCAATTGGGCCCCAGAAAACGCATGTTGTGGCGGGCTGCAGCCTCGTTTAACTGCTTTTCCAGTGCAGCGCCCCCATCGCCCACTTCCCTGAATCCGCCGGAAACCACAATGGCATGGCCGATTCCTTTTTGCCCGCAGGCCTCCATTACTTCCGGGACCACCGGTGTGGGCAGCACAATGATGGCCAGATCCGGGGCTTCCGGAAGATCGAGCACTGACGAATAGGCCTTGTGTCCCTGTACAGTCTCCTCCCTGGGGTGAACCGGATAGATGGCGCCGTCATAGCCCATCTGCTTAATCGAGGACAGAATCCCGGTGCCCATGGCGGTAAACTTGTTGGAGGCCCCGAAAATGGCAATGCTTCGTGGGTTGGCAATCCGGTATAGCGGAGAATCCTCAATTCGGTCAGTCATGGCTGCTTTCCTTTAACACCACGAGCGCGTCAACGGCCTTCAGGCGCCCCTCGGGTGTGATAATCAATGGATTGATGTCAATTTCTGCAATATTTTCCTGCTCCAGTCCGATCCGGCCCAGAGCACACAAATTTTTGGCCAGCTGATCCATGTCAGCTGCAGCTTCGCCCCGAAACGCATCAAAGACCTTTTTGGCGCGAAGCTCTGCGGCCATGTCCCTGGCTTCGGCCTCGCCAAACGGGGCGATCCGGAAGGCCGTGTCGTTGATCACCTCGGTGAGCACGCCGCCTATCCCCAGCATCACACAGGGGCCGAACTGCGGCTCCCGGTGCAGGCCCAGCACCAGCTCCCGCTTTCCGGAAACCATTTCCTGAACCAGCACAGCTTCAAACCCGGCGCCCAGTTTGCTGGAAATGGCATCAAAGGCCTCGGCCACACCCTGCTCGTCTGCGATATTGACAAACACCACCCCGGATTCGGTCTTGTGCATTAATTCGGCGCCCGAGCCCTTGACCACAACCGGAAACCCGATCTGCCGGGCAGCTTCAACTGCCGCGCTCCGGTCTGCGGCCAGCTGCTCCCGGGTTACGGCAATGCCGTAGTCAGCAAGCAGCCGCTTTGCGTCATATTCGGAAAGGGCCCGCCGGCCGGCGGCCAGGGCCTGATCAATGATTTCCATGGCTGAATTTTCCTTTTCCTGTTTAAGCGGATTCATACAAAATCACCGGCTTTTGCTCTGCCCGTTGGATGCGCTTCTGCAGTTCCAAATAACGCAGATGAGAAATGGCCTCGCCTGTGGCAAACCATTTCTGGGCCACCGGGAAATCCGCCCAGCTTTTGGCGGTCAGATCCCAGGTCATCTGCGAGGCCACCTCAAAGGCGTTTTGGGGTCCGGCCTTTTCCAGTATCTTCACCACTTCCTCCAGGCGCCGGTCGTGATGGGCCTTTAACTCGTCAATGCGTTCGGCAAAACGCTCAAACAAATGCCTGTGGCCCGGCAGGGCCTGGCTGACCTCAAGATCGCGGACCTTGTCAAGGCTGGCCAGGTACTCTCCCAGGGGATCGCCTGTATCTGACCAGCACTGGATATTGGGGGTAATGTTGTAGAGCACGTGATCGCCGGCAATAAAAATCTTTTTGTCCGGCTCATACAGGCAGGTATGACCCTTTGTATGGCCCGGGGTCTGAATGCAGGTAAATGTATAATCGCCCACGAAGAGCTGCTGGCCGTCTTCGATCAGGCTCATAAACGGCATCCAGCCGGTGCCGTATTTAAAGCCCGGATGCTGATTCAAGGCATTTCTCAGCTCCTGCTCGGGAAATCCGCTCTGGCCGCCATAGGCAATCATGGGCTCAAATCCCTGCCAGTTTTCAATGAGCTCGCTGTCGGGCCGGTTGAAATAAATCCGGGTGTTTTTGCCGGCCAGTTCCGGCACCAGCCCGAAATGATCCGCATGCAGATGGGTGATAAACAGATCAATGGAATCGATGGCAATGCCGATTTCATCCAGGCCCTCGAGCATGGCCCTTTTGCACACGTCCCGGTTTAAACCGGTGTCAATGACAAGATTTCGGTCCCTGCCGCGGATCACATACGAATTTAAATATTTCAGCGGGCTTTCAGGCAGCGGGATGTGAATGCGATAAAGCCCCGGATACAACTGTTCGGCCATTTGGGGGTTCCTTTTTTGGGGTCAGGAAATAAAACGAACGCTCACTCGTTTTTTTATAAAAACCCATTCTACTCTTTAAAAAATATTTTTCAAGCATTAAGACAATCCTTCAAGCCATAAGACAACAGAGCCCCGGTTGACACACCCGGGTTTTGGATATAGGTATATTTTATATTTGGCTCCCAAAATTGAGGCACAAAAATATCAAACGATATGCCAAAAGCTTTTAACCCCGCAAAGGAATCTGCTGACAATGCCCACTGACGAAGAAATTCTTGAATACCACAACGAACCCCGGCCCGGCAAAATCGAGGTGGTGCCAACCAAGCCCTGCATGTCCCAGGGTGATCTGTCTCTGGCCTACACCCCAGGGGTGGCCCTGCCGTGCGTCAAAATCCAAAAAAACCCGGACCTGGCCTATGATTACACAGACAAGGCCAACCTGGTGGGGGTCATCACAAACGGTACGGCTGTTCTGGGCCTGGGCAATATCGGGGCCCTTGCCGGAAAACCGGTCATGGAGGGCAAGGCCGTGTTGTTTAAGCGCTTTGCCGACCTGGATGTATTTGACATCGAAATCAAAACCGAGGATCCGGACGAATTTATCCAAACCGTCCGGCTGCTGGAGCCCACGTTCGGGGGCATCAACCTCGAAGACATCAAGGCGCCGGACTGTTTTTACATCGAAGACACCCTGCGCCGGGAGATGAACATTCCGGTTTTCCACGATGATCAGCACGGAACCGCCATTATTTCCGGGGCTGCGCTGATCAACGCCTGCCGCCTGACCGGCCGGAAGCCCGAAGATCTGAAGGTGGTGGTAAACGGCGCGGGTGCGGCCGCCATTGCCACCGCCCGGATGTATATCTCGCTGGGAGTCAAAAAGGAAAACATCATTTTTGTGGATTCCCGGGGCGTGATCTACCAGGGCCGCAAAGAGGGCATGAATCCCTACAAGGAGGAATTTGCGGCGGCCACAGATAAGCGCACACTGGCCGATGCCGCACAAGGCGCAGACGTTTTGCTGGGCCTGTCGGTTGAAGGGGCTTTTACCCCGTCTCTGCTGGGGCTTTTAAACAAAAATCCCATTGTCTTCGCCCTGGCCAACCCCGAGCCGGAAATCGGCTATTACGAGGCCCGCGCCGCCCGGCCCGATGCCATCATTGCAACGGGCCGATCCGACTATCCCAACCAGGTCAACAATGTGCTGGGATTTCCCTATATTTTCCGGGGCGCCCTGGATGTGCGGGCCTCTTCCATCAACGAGGAAATGAAGCTGGCCGCGGTGCACGCCCTGGCCGAACTGCCCCGGGAGGATGTGCCCGACTCGGTGATCCGGGCTTACGGGGGCATGGCCCTGACTTTCGGGCCCGACTATATCATCCCCAAACCCCTGGATTCCAGGGTGCTTTTAAAAGTCACCCCGGCCGTGGCCCGGGCCGCTGTTGAAACCGGGGTGGCGCGCACGCAGATCAGCGATCCCGGCGGCTATATCCAGGCCCTGGAAGCCCGCCTGGGACCGGAACGCGAAATCATGCGCAAGATCATCACCCGGGCCCAGCAGGACCCCAAGCGGATCGTGCTGCCCGAAGGCGACCACCCGGTGATCTTAAGAGCCGCCCATCACGCCGCAAGCGAAGGCATCGCCCGGCCCATCCTGCTGGGAGACGTTCAGGAAATCACGGACCTGGCCCGGCAGCTCCACGTGCCGCTGGACGGCATTGAAATCGTGGATCCCCTGCAAAGCCCGCTGTTTGACCAATACACAGGGAAACTTCACCAGATGCGGGCGCGCAAAGGCTGGGGGCCGGCCGAAACCCGCCATCAGCTGAAAAACCGGTTCGTGTTCGGGGCCATGATGGTCCATGAAGGCATGGTCGACGGTCAGGTCCACGGCATCAGCCGGTCCTATCCGGACTCCATCCGGCCGGTGCTCCAGGTCATCTCCCGGCGGCCCGGGGTCAACAAGGTATCCGGGGTTTATCTGATGATCTTCCGCGACCGGATCCTGATGTTTGCCGACGCCACGGTCAACATCAACCCCGCATCCGCAGATCTTGCTGAAATCGCGCTGCTGACCGCGGAAATGGCCCGGTTTTTCGATATTCATCCCAGAATTGCCATGCTTTCGTTTTCCAACTTCGGCGACACCCGCCACCCGGATGCCCAGCGGGTGGAAAAAGCAGTGGAAATCGCCATGGAAAGGGACCCGTCTTTGACCATTGACGGCGAGATGCAGGCCGACACGGCCGTGGTTCCCGAGATTTTAAACATGCACTATCCCTTCAACCGGCTGGGTGCGCCGGCCAACGTGCTGATATTTCCGGAACTGGCATCGGGCAACATCGCCTACAAGCTCATGGAGCGCCTGGGCGGGGCCAAGGCGGTGGGTCCCCTTTTGATGGGCATCAGCAGACCGTTTAACGTGGTCCAGCGCGACACGGACATGGAAAACGTGGTCAACGTCATGGCCATTACCGCGGCCCAGGCCCAGGAGTTTGAGCGCAAGGAGCAGAAAAAGCCCTCGGTTTTCGCCCATGCCGACCCGGCCTAAACAGATTGAAGTGGCCGTGGCCATGCCGGTATTCGGCACCTACACCTACGAGGTGCCTGCAGCCCTGGAAGGCATGGTGGAAGCCGGCAAACGGGTGCTTGTGCCCTTTGGCTCCCGCCGGATAACGGGCTATGTGCTGGGCGATGACAGCCGGGATACTGCAGAGTCCCTAAAGACGGTAGACGATGTCATAGATGACGACACCCCGGTGTTTCCGGCTGAAATGATCCCGTTTTTCCGCTGGATTGCCGACTATTACATCCATCCCATCGGCGAAGTCATCTCAGACGCCCTGCCCGGGGGCATCAACCCTTCGGAGCACGCGGTTTTTTCGCCCACTGCGGACGGTATCCGGGCACTGGAACAAAACCGCCTGACGGAGACGGAACAGAAAATCCTGGCACAGCTCAATGAAAAGGCCTGCAGGTGGGCGGCGCTGTGCAGAAGCACCAACGAGGATATCCCCCGCAGCCTTCTGGAGAAAATGCGCCGCCAGGGACTGATTGGAAAACAGCACAAACTGCAGCGGCAGACCGTACGCACAAAGACCGAGCGCTGCGCAAAACTGGCGGACCCGGATGCAGATGATTCCGGGCTGTCAGAGCCCAAAGCCCTTATCCTGGAGCATCTGCGCACCCACGGACAGACCCCGGTGGCCGCACTGAAAAAAATCGTCCCCACAGCTGCCGCACACGTGCGCGACCTGGCCCAAAAAAAAATTGTCTGCATTGTGGAGCAGGAGGTTTACCGGGACCCGTTTGGCGACCCTGTGATCCCGGACACCCCTCCCAGGCTCACCGCAG
>JAGTVF010000077.1 GCA_018224315.1 Desulfobacterales bacterium
CCCGGGTTCGTTGCACCAGTGCATCCACGGCGCTGTTGCGGTCAATGATCAGCAACACCTTGGCATATCGCTCGGACAAATCGATTACCTGACCCACAACCCCGTCAGGCACTACCACGGGATTTGCTCTTTTTACGCCATGGGCCCGCCCCTTGTTGATAATCACGGTATGATACCAAGGGCTTGGATCCTTTGCCACCACCTCGGCGGCCTGCATTTCAAGTGCTGAGCCGGCATGGAAATCCACCAGGCGTTTGAGCCGCTGATTGGTCTTTTCCATTTCCTTGAGCTTGTGGATCCGCTGCCTGGCCCGGGCCAGGTCCCTGCGAAGCTCCTGGTTTTCATTGGCGGCATTTACCATGTAAAAATACTGGCGCCAGATACCCGTGCCGGTATCAATCACACCGGTGACGGCTTCCTGTACCGGAGAGACAAAAAAAAGCGCGGTTTCAACGGCCGCCGCCTGAAAGGAAGACTTGCGGATATAATTAAAGGAAAACACAATGCCGTTTAAAACGATCAGGATGATCGCCCCGGCTGCCACCATCGTCTTTTTGGAAAACATGAAATCAGTCGATGACCACCTGTCGTAAAATTTCAATGCTGTTTAAGGTCTTGCCGGAACCCATGGCCACGGTGGAAAGTGGATCGTCCGTAACAGTAATGGGCAGCCCGGTTTCCTCGCGAAGCAGCTTGTCCAGGTTTTTGAGCAGGGCCCCGCCGCCTGTGAGCACAATTCCCCGGTCTACAATGTCTGCGGCCAGTTCCGGCGGGGTTTGTTCAAGGGCGATTTTGGTTGTCTCCACGATTGCGTCTATCTGCTCGGCAATGGCCACCCGGATTTCTTCGGAATCAATGGCCAGAATCTTGGGAATCCCGGACACCAGATCCCGGCCCTTGACCTCGATGGTTTCGTAATTCTCTGAATCCGGATAGGCGTTTCCGATGGTGGTTTTGATGATTTCCGCGCTTCGTTCGCCGATAAGCAGGTTGTACTTGCGCTTGACGTACTGGGTGATGGCGGCATCCATCTTGTCGCCGGCCACCCGGATGGAACGGCTGTAAACAATGCCGGCAAGGGAAATCACGGCCACTTCCGTGGTCCCGCCCCCGATATCCACAACCATGTTGCAGGTGGGCTCGGTGATGGGCATGCCCGCTCCAATGGCTGCAGCCATGGGTTCCTCGATCAAAAAGACCTCGCGTGCGCCCGCAGATTCTGCGGCCTCGCGCACCGCCCGCTTTTCCACCGGTGTGATGCCCGTGGGCACGGCAATAACAATTCTAGGCCGGACAAAGGTTCTGCGATTGTGCACCTTGTGTATGAAATGCCGGAGCATGGCTTCTGTAACGTCAAAGTCGGCGATCACCCCGTCATGCATAGGCCGGATGGCCACAATGTTTCCCGGGGTGCGGCCGAGCATGTTCTTGGCCTCAAGGCCCACGGCCAGCACCTTGCTTTTGGCGCGATTATCGGTTCGAACCGCCACCACAGAGGGCTCGCTTAACACGATGCCCTTGCCCTTGACGTAGACAAGGGTATTGGCCGTGCCCAGATCAATGGCCAAATCATTGGAAAAAACACCAAACAATGAATCCCAGAACAAGTCCGTGCCTCCTTAGGGTATTTGACGAAAACAAAAAAACGGGGCTGCTGCTTCAAAACAGGGTTGAAATGGATGGACCGCGGCCCGGTCATTTCATTTGCGTTTATTTGCAATTATTTTGACATTGGCGATTGAGATAGGATTATTAACAGTTGTCCGGGGGAATGACAAGCAGAAAATACAATAAAGATGGCAGACATCTCAGGCTTTCAGGCAATTCATAACAGCATCGTGGAACCGGGGACGAAACTCTCTGATTTTCCGGCTGTCCGGATCCGTACAAACCCGGTTGCTCAGCAAAATCACCATGATTTCACTTCTCAATTCAACCCAGAAGGAAGTGCCGGTATACCCGAGATGCCCGACGCTCGTATCCCGTGGAAAAAACCGGCCGCTGCTGGAACCTTGTGCCTCTGGCACGTCAAAACCCGCGGTCCGGACGGCATCCGGCGGTATAGTGAAAAAACGCTCCGCCGTGGTCCGGGACAAAAACCCTTTTCCCACTGTTCCTGAACGGATTTCCAGCAGGTGGCTAAGAAACGCAAACACTGCGGCTGCCGTGCCAAACAATCCGGCATGGCCGGCCACCCCGCCCATGGACCGGGCATTTTCATCATTTACCCGGCCGTAGACAGCCCTGTTGTTTTCATCCGCTCCGCTGGCGGCAAATTCCCGGCCTGCCGGAACAGATGGGGTTTTCCCTTGATCCGGAAGAAAAAAAAGATCCGAAATATTTAAGGGCAGATACAGATTGTCTGCAACATAGCCATCCAGTCTTGTGCCCGCAGCCCTTTCCACAACCCATTGCAAAAGCATAAACCCCACGTCACTGTAAAGGGTTTGGCGCCCCGGCAGACAGACAAGGGACTCGTTTGCCAGCAACTGATGCAGCCGGTTTCTTCGCAGGTCCGCCGGCAGGGTGTTTAACTGCCGGAAATAAGGCCGCCAGGCCGGCAGCCCGGCATTGTGACACAAAAGATGTTCAACGGAAATATCGGCCTTATCCGATCCTTCCAGCTCAGGCAGCAGCCTGCCCAGCCGGTCATCCAGCTTCAGAGAGCCCCGGTCTGAAAGATGCATGGCTGCTGCTGCGGTGGCCAGGGGCTTTGTCAAAGAGGCCAGATCATAAACCGTATTGCGGCGCACCGCCGTGTTCTTGAAATGGTCAAGACAGCCAAACGCCTTGTGATAAACCATTTTGTTTTTTCTTGCCACCAGGGTCACTGCACCCGGAAACACCCCGGTATCAAGGGCCGCCTGCATCAGGGCATCCACTTGTTTCATGACAGGCCCGTGTTCTGGTTCGTGCTGCCGGCAGCAACGGCTGATTCCGGGTAAGCCAGGGTCATGGTGTCACTGTCAAGATTTGCGGCAACGCCCATGGGCAAAACCGTGTTGGGCCGGCCGTGGCCTGCGGGAAATCCGCATACCACGGGAAAGGCAAAACCGGCAAATACATCAGCGAAAACCCGGTGGATTTGCTCCATGGCGCCGCACCGGGTAAAGGATCCCGCAGCCACGCCCGCCAGGTGATCAAAGCATCCGGCCATGCGCATCTGGGTCAGCATCCGGTCAATACGGTAGGGTTTTTCCCCGGTGTCTTCCACAAACAGGATACAGCCGGTCAAATCCGGAAAATAGGGTGTGGCCAGCATATGGCACAAAGTGGCCAGGTTGCCGCCAAGCACGCAGCCCTCAGCTCTTCCCGGCCGGATCACACATCCGTTTTCCGCCCTGACGGCCAATGCGCCCGGGCTGCTCAGGGCCCTTGTGATACCATCTCTGGTAGGCCTGTCTGCATCTGCCAAAGAGGCCACCATGGGGCCGTGGAAAGTGGGCATGCGGCACCTGCGAATCAGGGTAATCAGCAGGGTGGTAATATCGCTGCAGCCAACAAAAATTTTGGGATGTTTTTCAATAAGCGCATAGTCAAGACATTCAAGTATGCCCAGGGAACCGTAGCCGCCCCGCACGCACCAGAGGCCGCGGATGTCAGAGGCGGCGAAAAACGCATGCAGATCATCGGCCCGCTGCCGTCGGGTGCCGGCATAATACCCGTTTTTTAAAAAAAGTCTTTCTGACCAGACCGGATCCAGGCCCATGTCCCGGAGCACTTCCAGGCCTTGTAAAAACCGGTCCCTGTC
>JAGTVF010000078.1 GCA_018224315.1 Desulfobacterales bacterium
ACAGAGGCCAGAAGCCTGCGGGAGCTTTCACAAAACTACATGCGCACCGATATCCGCGAGGAGCCGGAAAAAAAACTCGCAGATGTCATTGCCACCCTGATCAATGAGACCGCCCCCCATGCGGTCAACGTGGCATCGCCTTATTTCGTGGGCCACATGACCTCGGCAATCCCGTTTTTCATGGTTCATTTAAAAACCATTGTGGCGGCATTAAACCAGAACGTGGTCAAGCTTGAGACCTCCAAGGTGGTTTCGGTGATTGAAAAACAGGTCATCGCAAAAATCCACCGGTTAATCTATGATTTTGATCAAGACTTCTACCTGGCCCACGTGCAGAACACGGAAACCACCCTGGGCGTGTTTACCGAAGGGGGCACCACGGCCAACCTCACAGCCCTGTGGGTGGCCAGAAACGCAAAGTTTGCCCCAAAAAACGGGTTTTCCGGCATTGAAAACGAAGGGGTGGCCGCTGCCTACCAGGCCTACGGGGTCGACCGGTGCGTGATCCTGGCCTCCCGCCTGGTGCACTATTCCCTCAGAAAATCCGCCGGCATCCTGGGTATCGGCAACAACAACGTCATTCCCGTGGACACGGACAAAAACCACCGGATCGACATCAACGCCCTGGAACAGACCATTGCGCGCATCCGGTCCGGGTCGCCCAAAACCTGCATCCTTGCAGCCGTGGGCATTGCCGGGGCAACCGAGACCGGCACCGTGGATCCCCTGGGCCCCATGGCAGACGTGTGCCGGCGCCACAACATTCATTTCCACGTGGATGCTGCATGGGGCGGGCCCACCCTGCTGTCGGCAAAATACAAACATCTGCTGGCCGGCATTGAAAAAAGCGATTCCGTGACCATTGATGGACACAAGCAGTTTTACATGCCCATGAGCTGCGGGATGGTTTATTTCAGGGATCCGGAACTGCTCGATGTCATTGAATACCACGCCAATTACGTCAACCGCCGGGGATCGGTGGACCTGGGCATCAAGTCGCTTTCCGGCTCCAGGGAGGCCAACAGCCTGATTCTGGATTCGGCCTTGAAAATCATGGGCTCCCAGGGCTATGCCCTGCTCATTGATCACGGAATCCAAACGGCAGCGGCATTTGCAGACGAAATTGAAAGCCGGCCGGATTTTGAACTGGTCACCCGCCCGGTGTTAAACATTCTCACCTACCGGTACTGCCCGCAAAAAATCCAGCAGGCCCGCAAAGGCGAAAACCAGGAGCGCAAATGCAGCCTCAACAGCGCCATCAACCGGGTCAACCGGGATCTGCAGCGGCTGCAGCGGGAGGCGGGATACAGTTTTGTCTCCCGCACCACCCTCCAGGGGGATCCGGCATGCGGTGAAAATCTGGTGGTCCTGCGGGCGGTGATCATGAACCCCATGACCGACATGAAAATTCTCCGGGAGATTTTAGACGAGCAGCAAAACATTGCCGCCCGTTTCTGTGTCCCGGACCTGCCGACGGTATAAAAACGGCTCAGACCGCAGCCGTTTTCAGGCTGTGGCGGCCTTGCGCCCCAGTTCAAAGGCTTTCAGGTTGGTTTCTGCAAACGCCTGCCGGGTCACCGCGCCGATGGCATCTTTGAGACGCTGCTCGTTTAGGGGAATCAGGTTTGTTGCGCTAAGGGCGCCAAGCAGCACCATGTTCACCGAAAGCACATTTCCGGCCTCCCGGGCCAGGGCGGCGGCATCCATTGAAATCAGCCGGGCGCACTTGGAGGCGATCAGGCGCTGGATATCATCGAGATCCGGATAAACGCCTTTTCCGATAGCCGCGGTAAAGGGCTGCAAAGCAGCGGTGTTGATGATCACCGTGGTGTCGGCATTGCATTTTTTCAGCGCGCGCAGGGCTTCAGCCGGCTCAAAGCCCACCAGAATATCGGCCTCCCCGTCGGATATAATGGGGCTTTGTGCATCTCCGAAAACCAGGGCGGATTCCACCACGCCGCCCCGCTGGGCCATACCGTGGATTTCACTCATGCGTAAGGGCACCTGCGAGCTTCGGGCAGCTTCGCCAAGCACGCGGGAGGCCAGCAAATTGCCCTGACCGCCCACGGCCACGATGATCAGTCGGGTTACATCCATTATTTTTTCTCCTTGACGGGCACAATGGCATTTTCCGGGCATACCTGGGCGCAGACCGAACAGCCCGTGCATATGGCCTCATCAATGCAGACCCGGTCGTTTTCCATATAAAAGGCCGGACATGCCAGATCATTGATACAATTGCGGTGATTGGCGCATTTCTGCGAATCCACACGAAAGGGCCGTCCGGTTGATTTCTTCAGGCTCCGGAGCTGCAAAACACAGTCCTGTTGGGCAATCACCACCGAAACCCCCTCAAATGCAATGGCTTCCTTGAGGGCGGCCACGCTTTTTCTGACATTATAGGGCCGGATCACGCTGACATGGGGCACACCGATTCCCCTGACCACGGACTCAATGGAGACCCGGCCGTAACCCTCCTGGCCCAGGCCGCTCATGTCCACGCCCGGATGGGGCTGATGACCGGTCATGGCCGTGGTGTGGTTGTCCAAAATCACCAGGGTCATGTCATGGTTATTGAAAACAGCATTGATCAGACCCGGAATGCCGGAGTGAAAAAATGTGGAATCCCCGATATAGGAGATGACCTTGTCATCGAGCACCTGGGAAAACCCGCATCCGGTGCCCACAGACGAGCCCATGCAGATCAGAAAATCGCCGGCTGACAGCGGA
>JAGTVF010000079.1 GCA_018224315.1 Desulfobacterales bacterium
AGCCGTTTGATGCCAAGCTCGTCGAGCAGTTCATCGGCTTTCTGCTCCTGTTCAGCCCTGGATATCGGAAGGGTTTCGAGAATGGCCAGCAGGTTGTCGCGAACGTTGAGCTTTTTGAATACCGACGGTTCCTGGGGCAGGTATCCCATCCCTTTGCGGGCCCGAACGTGCATGGGATCCTCGCTGATGTCTGCATCGTCGAGAAACACATGGCCGCCGTCAGGCCGGATCAGGCCCACGGTCATGTAAAAAGTGGTGGTCTTGCCAGCCCCGTTGGGCCCCAGAAGCCCTACAACCTCGCCTCCGGTCAGGTTCAGGTCGACCTGGTTGACCACTTTTCGGCCATGGTAGGTCTTTACCAGGTTTTTCAAATTCAGGGTTCGGGTCATGGCTTTCGGGCTTTGCTGGTTTCCGTTTTGTCCTGCTTGTCCGCGTCGGGTTCGGATTCAAAAACAGCTTCCACCCGCTTGCCCGCATCTGAGCTGACCACGATTTCTCCGGTTTCCCGCTGCACGGTGACCTTTTTGCCGACAATGGTGTTGCCGTTGTTTTTGATTTCCACACGCTCGCCTGTCAGGGTCAGCAGGCCGTCATCTGCGGTATATACAGCTTTTTGGCTTGTGGCGGTTTGCCCGTCGGTATGGATAACCACGCTGCCTTCGGCTTCCATGCGCCGGACACTGCTTTCATTCATGCCGGACTGACCGGGCTGAGCGCCTTCTTCGGACTTGTAGAAAATTTTGAGCCGGTCGGATTTGATTTCGGTTTCTCCCTGGACCGCGTGGGCGTTGCCGATAAATTCGGCGCTGTTTTCATTGCTTTTGATCACCATCTTATCCGAGGTGATGTGAATGCGGCCTTCATCAGGATTAAACAGCCCCGGGTTTTGTGCCCGGCAGGGCCATGCCGTCATAAGGGTTATCAGAATTGCCGCAATGGCAAAGATTCCGGCAGAAGCCGGGCTGTTTTTGCGCGCCTTGTCCTTATTCAACGGGATCCATCCATGATTTGATGTGACCTTCAAGGGTGACTTGGTTTTTTTGGAGTTCCACTGTTGCCGAGTCACCGGAAATCTGCATGTTTTCACCATGTATAACCACTTTCTGGTCTGTATACAATATATGTAACTCATGCTTATAATGCAAGCTTTCGGTCCTGAGCTCATATCCGGGATAACGGGCCACAACTGATTTTTCCACCGTCATGTCCCGGGTTTTGGTGTCAAGCTCCCCGGTGTCTGCAAAAAGTTTGACCTCGGTACCGTCTGCGTCAAACGCGGTCATTTCAATATCGGAGAGCACGGCCCTGTTCTGATCCGAATAGACTTCCGCAGTGGCTGCGTTCAGTACCCATTCGGTTTTTCCGTCCCGTGTGGCTGTATGCTCAAACCCGTTTATGGTCAGGGCCGCTTCCGAGGTGCTAGCCGTTTCGGTCTGCTCCTCGGGGTCGGTCTGCAGGCGAAATCGCACAAACACCGTTGTCAGCAGAACGGCAATTAGAACAATGGCCAGTAATCCGGCTTGTTTGTATCGGGTCCGGTGTTTCATTTAGGTGTTCAAAGTTCAAGGTTCAAGGTTCAAGGTTCCTTTGGGCTTTGGGTTCGGTTCAGCCAGCGGGAAACGATGGGTTCCCACAAACCCTTTGCCGAAAGAATGCGTTCGCAAACCTCCCGGACGGCGCCGCAGCCGCCGGGCTGTTTTGTGACCAGGTCAGCGTGCTGCTTTACGACTTCATGGGCATCGGCCACGGCCACGGCCAGGCCGACTTGGCCCATGATCGCCAAATCCACGAGATCATCTCCCACAAAAGCGGTCTGGGCCGGGCTGCATCCGGCCTGCGCAAGGATTGATGCCAGAAGCGCCTGCTTGTCCTTGACGCCTGTATGGCAATAGTCAATGCCGAGTTCCGCGGCCCTGCGGTCTACAGCCGCGGATTTGCGCCCGGAGATAAGGCCCACCCGGATGCCGCCCTCCCGGACCATGCGGATTCCCAGGCCGTCTTTGACATCAAAGGTTTTTGCTTCATCGCCGCCTGCAAAATAAAGAATCCGGCCGCTGGTGAGCACTCCGTCGACATCGAGCAGCAGCACCCGGATCTGCTGGAGTTTTTCTTCAAGCATGTGAGGGGTTTCTCTCTGGTTTGATCAATGCATTGTTGATGGCTTTGAGCTGATTGAGCAGAGGCTCGAGTTCATCCAGGCGCATGGAGTTGGGGCCGTCTGACAATGCCTTGTCCGGTTCCGGGTGGACTTCCAGAAACAGGCCGTCTGCCCCGGCGGCAATGGCGGCCTTTGCCAGTATAGGCGCAAACTGGCGCTGCCCGGCAGATGCGCCTCCGGCGCCGCCGGGCAGCTGAACGCTGTGGGTGGCGTCAAAGATGACCGGGCATTCCAGCGCCTGCATGATGGGAATGCTTCGAAAATCGGCAACCAGGTTGTTATAACCAAAGGATGCGCCCCTTTCGGTGAGAAGGACCTGCGAGTTTCCGGCGGATCTGGCTTTTTTTGCAACATGATCCATGTCCCAGGGGGCCAGAAACTGTCCCTTTTTAATATTTAAGGGTCTGTTTGTCCGGGCAGCAGCAACGATCAGGTCTGTCTGGCGGCACAAAAAAGCCGGGATCTGCAAGACGTCGAGCACTTCGGCAGCAAGTTCGGCCTCAGAGGGGCTGTGAACATCAGACATCACGGCCACATCCAGCCCCCGGCCAATTTCGGAGAGGATTTCCAGGCCCTGCTTGATGCCCGGGCCCCGGAATGAATCAATGGATGTCCGGTTGGCCTTGTCATAAGACGCCTTGAAGATAAACGGTATTTCAAGCCGGCTGGTGATCTCTTTTAGGGTGCGGGCGATCTGCATAACGCCGGTGGAATCTTCGATTACGCAGGGTCCGGCCACAAGAACAAAAGGGCGGCCGTTGCCCGCGGAAAAATTTTTGATCTGAACTTCTGTCATTGAAAAACCGATCCTTTTGGTTGATTTGCCGGGTCATGGTCTTTGCACGCCAGCCGCTTGCATCATTGGCCGGCTCCTGGCGCCGGCAAAATCCATGCCTCCTGTTACCCCGCGTGTCGACAAAAGTCAAGATTCGAAAATAAGGCCTTGCCTCCGGGCCGGTGAGCTGTTAAAAATAGCCTTTCAGTTGTGATTATCATTTGTTTGGGATCTAAGGGGAAAATAAACAAGATGGGATTTAAAAACCGCAAAGAACGCGGAAAAAGCGTAAAATACAGTCTGCTGGCCATCTTGGTGATAATGCTGGCCGTCTCTGTTGTGTGGCTTCTGATGGTAAAGTTCGAAGGCAGGGCCCCGGAGATTGCGCTCGACATGTCTGATTCGTTTATTGGCGCTGATGCCGCGGTTTCCGGCACTATCACCGATGAAAAATCGGGGATCCGCAAGCTCTGGATTGCCGTAATCCAAAACGACAGGGAAACCGTGCTCAAAGAGAAATCCGATTTTGCCGGCACCCAGGAAGGTCCGCCCAGGCAGAGGCGTTTTGAGGTGGATTTAAATGCCGGAAAACTGGATCTCAAGGACGGAAAGGCCCTGTTGCGCATCGCTGCCTGGGATCATTCCTGGCGCGGCTGGTTTTCCGGTAACCAGGCCTACCTGGAAAAAGAAATCACCATTGACACCCAGCCCCCCCGGGTGGAGGTCATCAGCCGGCAGCACAACATCCGGCCCGGCGGCTCGAACCTGGCTGTCTATCGGATGTCCGAGGATTGTCCGGAGCACGGGGTTGTGGTGGGAGATCATTTTTTCCCGGGCCACAAGGGCTATTTTGCCGACCCGGACGTGGCTGTTTGTTTTTTTGCCCTGGCCCATGATCAGGACAAGGACACGAAACTGCATGTGAAGGCTGTTGATCCGGCGGGCAATTCAGGCCGGGGCGGGTTTTACTACCATATCCGCAAAAAGGGTTTTGACGCGGAAACCCTGCCGGTTTCTGACCGTTTCCTGTCCCGGATTCTGCCGGAGTTTCAAAATGAAGCGGGTTTTCCGGCCGATGCCGATCCCCTGGAACAATTCTTGTTTGTCAACCGCGAGCTGCGCAAGAAAGACAACCGCACCATCCTTGCCCCGGGCGAGTCTCCGGACGGGCAGATGCACTGGCAGGGGGGCTTTTCCCGGCTTCCCAATGCCGCAAGAAAAGCCAGCTTCGCCGACCATCGGACCTATGTTTCCAACGGGGAAAAAATCGATGAGCAGATCCATATGGGCATTGACCTGGCCTCTGTGAGCCAGGCGCCGGTGCCGGCGGCAAATGCGGGCAAAGTTGCGTTTGTGGGCAGGGCCGGCATTTACGGCAATGTTGTCACCATCGATCATGGTTTTGGCCTGTTTTCCGTTTATGCCCATTTGAGCCGCAGCAGCGTGTCAGAAGGCCAGAAGGTGGAAAAAAACGATATTATCGGCGCAACCGGGGCCACCGGTCTGGCCGGGGGTGATCACCTGCATTACGGCATGTTTGTCCATGATGTGTTTGTGGATCCCATGGAATGGTGGGACGCGCAATGGATACAAAACAACATCACCGGCAAGCTGGAGCATGCCCGGGGGCTTCTGGAAGAGAATTGACACGCCGGATCATGAATCCTCCCGGTTTTATTTTGTATTCTAAAAATCCTCAACAAAACCGTTAAAAATTGAAAAAAACAGCAGAATCCCAGCAAATCCCGGATGAAACCGGTGCCAAAACCAAGAGCCGGCTGCGGGAAAATCTTGAAGCCATTGCTATTGCCATTGTGCTGGCGCTTTTTATCCGGGCGTTTGTGGTCCAGGCTTTCAAGATCCCTTCCGGGTCCATGGAACCCACTTTGCAGGTGGGCGATCACATCCTGGTCAACAAGTTTATCTACGGCATCCGGCTGCCGGTCACCAATACCAAGATGATCCCGGTGAGCAGCCCGGAACGGGGGGATATTGTGGTGTTTGAATATCCGGTGGAGCCGGACAAGGATTTTATCAAGCGGGTGGTGGCCGTGCCCGGCGATGTTGTTGAAATCCGGGATAAAAAAGTGTATGTCAATGGCCGGCTTGCTGACCAGTACACCGTCAAGCATACGGAAAAACGGGTGCTGCCGGGAGGCGTTAATGCCAGGGACAACTTCGGCCCGGTCATCGTGCCGGAGGACGCTTTTTTTGCGTTGGGGGACAACCGGGACAACAGTTATGACAGCCGTTTCTGGGGCTTTGTAAAAGACTCGGCCATCAAGGGAGAGGCCTTTATCATTTACTGGTCCTGGGATAAGGACAACTTTGGGGTCCGGTGGGGCCGGATCGGCAAAGTGCTGCACTAATCAGGAAGCCTGCCCATGCAGTGGACAAAAAAGGACGTGCTCGACATTGAATCGCTTTCGGTGGATGAAATTGAATTCATCTTTGAAACCGCTTTTGGTTTAAAGGAGATTTCAGAACGGCCCATCAAGAAAGTGCCCACCCTCCGGGGGCAGACCATTGTTCTGCTGTTTCTGGAACCCAGTACCCGGACCCGGGTTTCCTTTGATATCGCCGCCAAGCGGCTTTCGGCAGACAGCATTGCCATTGCCGGGGCTTCCAGCAGCATTGTCAAGGGTGAAACCCTGATCGATACGGCCAGAAACCTGCAGGCCATGAAGCCCGACATCCTGGTGGTGCGTCATTCATCGGCCGGCGCCCCGCATCTGCTGGCTCGCCATCTCGATATTTCCGTGATCAACGCCGGAGACGGCATGCATGCCCATCCCACCCAGGCGCTGCTGGACATGATGACCGTAAAGGAAAACAAGGGACGCCTGGATGGGTTGCGCGTTTCCATTATTGGGGATATCGCCCACAGCCGTGTGGCCCGGTCCAATATTGCCGGCTTTACCAAGATGGGCGCCAGGGTAAGTGTTGCCGGGCCGCCCACCATGATGCCCGCAGGGATTGAACAGCTCGGCGCTTCTGTGGCCCCGGATGTGGATGCCGCTGTTTCAGATGCGGATGTGATTATTTTGCTGCGGATTCAAAAAGAGCGCCAGCGGCGCTTTTTGTTTCCCACGGAAAGGGAATATGCCGCCCGGTACGGCCTGAATGCCGCCCGCCTGCGCAGAATCAGGCCGGATGCGCTGATTCTGCATCCCGGGCCCATGAACCGGGGCGTGGAAATCACCCCGGAGGCGGCAGACGGCCCGCATTCTGTGATTCTGGATCAGGTGACCAATGGGGTGGCCCTGCGCATGGCCCTTTTTTATCTGCTGGCAGGAGGTGTGCGCGATGCAAATGTGGATTAAAGGCGGCCGGGTCCTGGATCCGGGGGAATTTGACGGCCCGGCCGATATTCTTGTGGAAGACGGCCGGATTGCCAGGGTACAGCCGGCAGGGCAGGGTAATGAAGCGGACTCTCCGGCAGATGCCGAAATCATTGACGCCCGGGATCTTCTGGTCGTGCCGGGGCTTGTGGACATGCACGTACATTTGCGTCAGCCGGGTCATGAATACAAGGAGACCATTGAAACCGGCACCCGGGCCGCAGCAGCCGGAGGATTTACGGCTGTTTGCTGCATGCCCAACACTTCTCCGGTCAATGACTCGGAATCGGTGACCCGGTTTATTGTCCAGGAGGCCGGGCGTTGGGGTTATGCAAGGGTTTATCCGGTGGGCGCTGTCAGCGTGGGACTTGCCGGTCAGCAGCTTGCTGAATTCGGGGATTTGAAAGCCGCAGGGGCTGTAGGAGTGTCAGACGACGGTCAACCGGTTTCCGACTCCCAGCTTATGCGCCGTGCCCTGGAATATGCCCGGGGCATCGGGATCTGCGTGATTTCTCACTGCGAGGAGATGAGCCTGGCCGCAGGCACCATGAACGAAGG
>JAGTVF010000080.1 GCA_018224315.1 Desulfobacterales bacterium
CGGATATTGAAGTCAGGATAATAATCCTTTTGCGCAAGCTGTTTTTGGGCCCTGGCGGTTTGGATCCGGGCCTGCATACCTTTTAACTCAGGGTTTTTCTCCAGTGCTGCCGCGGCCAGTTTGTCGGCTGAAAGCATGACCCCGGGCTCGGGCAGATCTGCGGGCGGGTCAATGGATGCGGGCTTGTCCCTGTTGGTCAGTTCATGCAGGCGGTCTTCAATGGTGGTTTTGCGGGTTTCCAGTCTGACGGCCTCGTCTTTGAGCCGGGACAATTCCACTCCGGCCTGGTAAATGTCCTGCTGCAGACCCCCTCCAACGCCATAGCGGGTTTGCGCGTCCCTGCGGATGCGCGCCATGAGTTCAGTGAGCTCGTCATTGATCCGCTGGCTTTCGGTCACATACCCGAGTTCATACCAGGCCAGGGCCACGTCCCGGGCCAGTTCCAGTCTGGCAGCCTCCAGTTCGGCCTGTTTCTCCCTGGCGTCTGCCGCAGCCGCCTCGGATCGCAGATCCAGCTTTGACAGCCAGGGCACAGTCTGCTCCACAAAGATCTGTTTCTGGGTCATGGGCTCCTGGTCAAAGGCAAAGCTGTCTGTGGGAATGCTCTGGAGGGCAAATCCGATTTTTGGGTCCGGAAGCGCGCCTGCGGCGGCAATGCGGTTTTTGAGAGCTTCTGCCCGGTCTGCTTTGCTTTGCAGCAAGCGGTTGTTTTCCAGGGCTTCGTTGATAAGCTGCTGCAGTGCGGGCGCGGTCCACAGGGCCTCTTTGGCAAAACCTGCGCATGAAAAACCAGTGGTGAAAACCAGGAACACCGCAGCGGGTAAAAGGCTTTTGCAGATTGCCGGCAATGCTTTTGTCATGATTTTGATCCCGGTCAATGGCGGTTTTGGGTTTTGCCTGCCGGGGCTTCCGTCCGGCTATGGACGCAAGCCCCGGCAAACAGGGTTTGCCTTAAAATGGTAATGCCTTGATGGAATAACGCAAAATTGATGGCGCCATCTGAAATCAGACTTTTTATGGTGCCATCAAAATTCGGGGCCGGGGCATAACCGGAAAGAAGTGGGTGCAAAACCATGCAGGAGGGTTTTGGAAGCGGTTTCAGTCTTCCATTTTGCCGAATTCAGCCAGATCTTCCAGGCCCGGTCTGTCCAGCAAACGGATGATCCGGCCCTGGACCTCAACCAGGCCCTGCTCGCTCATTTTGCGCAGCATCCGGGAAAGGGTTTCGGGTATGGTGCCCAGAAAGCTGGCCAACTGGCCCTTGGAAATGTTGAGGGTGATGGTATCCGGATTTTTCTGCTCTTCTGCCTGGAGCAGGAAATATCCGGCCAGTCTGGCCGGCACCTCCTTTAGCGACAGATTTTCCACCTGGATGGTGAAGTTTCTGAGCCTGCGCGACAGCACGGCCAGCATGTTCATGGCAACAGAGGGATTGGTGGTGATCAGGTCGCGAAAGGCTTTTCTCGGGAAAAAAAGTACCCGGCTTTTTTTCACCCCTTCTGCGCTGGCTGGAAAGGCTTTTCCCGAAAACACCGGCACCTCGCCAAAGGGTTCGCCGGGGCCGAACATGTGCAGGATCTGCTCTTTTCCCTCGGTGGACAGCTTGTAGACCTTGATCATACCTTCAAGGGTTACATAGAATCCATCGCCCGGATCTCCTTCGGAAAAAATCAGCTCACCCGGGGCCACGGGTTTTTCCACGGCAATGGCGGTCAGTGCCGCAATGTCTTGCTCCGGAAGTCCGGAAAACAGTATGGATTGGGATAACACGTCTTTGGACCGGTTCATTGACCCCTCCTGATTTTTCACCGGAGATATAACAGTTTTTGACATAAATCAAGGAAACAGTCCGTTACAGGGTGCAAAGTAAAAATTATAAGCAGCAGACGGCAGACGTAAAGTTGTATGCGGCAAGACAGGAAAGGAAAAAATATGGAGTGGAGCGGAGATGCTGAAGCAGTGATGCGAAAGGTTCCGTTTTTTGTGCGAAAGCGGGTCCGCAAAAAAGTTGAGGATTATGTGGCCGGCCAGGGACGCGGCACCGTGACCACAGATGACGTGTATGCGGTGAAAAAGGGATATATGGAAAACATGGAAAAGGAAGTGGCCGGCTTTCGGGTGGAAAACTGTTTCGGCCCCGGCGGCTGCCCGAATCGCGCCGGGCCGGATGCGGATCTGGCCGGCCGCATTGAATCGCTTCTGGCCGGGGCGGACCTGCTGGGGTTTTTGAAAAAAACCGTTGACGGGCCCTTAAAGTTTCACCACGAATTCACCGTCACTTTGGCGGATTGTCCCAATGCCTGCTCCCGGCCCCAGATCCGGGATATCGGCATTATCGGCGCAGCCGTGCCCGGGATCACGGATAACCCGTGCTCCATGTGCGGCCAGTGCGTGGAGACTTGCAAAGAAGATGCTGTTTTTCTTGATGTAAACCGGCAAATGCCGCAAATCGATGGAGCCAGGTGTCTGGACTGCGGCCAGTGCGCCGGAGTGTGCCCCACGCAGACCATCCAAACCGTAAAAAGATGCCACAAGGTTTTGCTCGGGGGCAAACTGGGCCGCCATCCCCGACTGGCCCAGCCCCTGCCGGGCTGCTATGACGCCGATGAAGTCCTTGACATTGTCGGTCGCTGTGTTGATTTTTACAAACAGCACAGCACCGGGGGAAAACGCTTCGCCCGGCTGGCGGCTGAAAACGGTCCTGAATTGATGGCCGCCCTGGCTGATCTGATCCACGATGCAAAGAAAGGATGAAAATATGCCCATTCCAGGAAATCTGCTGACAACCGCCATGGCGGTGATGCCCCA
>JAGTVF010000081.1 GCA_018224315.1 Desulfobacterales bacterium
GTCTGCCCAAAGGTCAGTCCACGGCTGCCGGCGACTGTCAGCATAACGGCCAGTATGCTGAAAAGAAATATTTTCCAGGCAGGTTTCATTGTTTTTTTCACGGCATCTTTCCTGTATTTTGAGTGCGGCAAAAATGTGAACAAATAAACTAATACGCACGGCCGCGCCCGTCAAGCCGATCCGTTCAGACCCGTTGGGTTGCCGGGTGCAAAAGAACATGAAGCCCAGGTCATGAACCACAATGGGAATTGTGGTTGCCGGCACGGGACGAAAATGGTTTTTGCGGCTTGAACGCGGTGGCCGGGTGTGTTATGGGAGCACTACACAAAAAAACAGTATCCTTTGATTTTTTGGTAAAGTGATTTTTCCTGATAATAAGAATAGTTATAGGTAGAACAGGCCCATGGAATATGTCATTCTGGTTTTAGGGTTTACCATCGGGTTTTACATGGCCTGGAACATCGGGGCAAATGATGTGGCCAATTCCATGGCCTCGGCCGTGGGAGCAAAGGCGATTACGCTTCGCCAGGCCATTTTCATCGCCGGCATTTTAAATATTGTGGGTGCGGCTTTTATCGGCTCCCACGTGACAGATACCATCCGCAAGGGCATTGTTTCACCCGATGTGCTAAATGACCCGCATGTTGCCCTGGTCGGTGCCTTATCCGCCCTGCTGGCCGCAGCCCTCTGGGTGTCGTTTGCCACCTGGAAATCCCTGCCGGTATCCACCACCCACTCCATTGTGGGCGCCATGATCGGATTTGGTATTGTTACAGGCGGTTTTTCCGTGATCAACTGGTCGGGTCTGGGCGCGGTGGTGGCCAGCTGGGTGATCTCGCCGGTGTTTAGCATGGTGATTGCCTTTGTGATGTTTAAGGTTATTGTTCGGATTATTTTGTCCCGGCCCGATCCCGTGGGCACGGCGTTCCGGTTTTCACCCCTTTTTATCGGTATGGCTGTGTTTGTGGTCATCATGTCCTTTGTGTTTAAAACCCCGTTGGGGAAAAACCTGGCGCTGAGCACGCCCATGGCCTTTTCGAGTGCACTGGCTTGTTCGGTTCTGTTTGGTTTTCTGGGAAAACGCCTGCTGCTGTGGTTCAGAAACGTACGCACCGGCGAAGAGGGCGCAGAGGGCATTTTCCGGCGCATTCAGATCGGGACTTCCTGCTACGTTGCCCTGGCCCAGGGCGCCAACGATGTGGCCAACGCCATCGGCCCGCTGGCCCTGATTTATTTCCTGGTGACAACCGGAGAGGCCGGGCAGACAGTGCCGGTTCCATACGTGCTTTTGGTGTTTGGCGGCTTGGGTATTGCCGCAGGTATCGCCATGGGCGGCGCCCGGGTGATCCGTACGGTTGGCGAGCGGATCACCACCCTGAGCAATACCCGGGGGTTTTCCGTGGATTTTGCCGCTGCCACAACTGTTTTGCTGGCCTCCAAAATGGGGCTGCCGGTTTCAACCACGCACGCGGCCGTGGGCGGTGTCCTGGGTGTCGGCCTGGCCAGGGGGCTGGAAGCCGTGAATTTTAGCGTTATTTTTCGGATTATGCTATACTGGGTATTAACCGTGCCCATGGCCGCTTTCACCAGCATGCTGTTGTTTAAAATTATTTCCCGGATTTTGTAATCATCCTTCGAAGGAGGCGTTTTCATGCGTATTCCGTTTTTTTCTTTATTTGTTACATCCCCCTTTGACGCCCTTCAGGATCATGCTGAAAAGGTCAAAGAATGTGCCTGGGCTTTCCAGCAGGCCCTGGAGTGCTATGCCTCCTCGAAATGTGAGGTTTTCGAGGATCACCGGCAGGAAGTCATCCGCATCGAGCATGAAGCCGATGCCATCAAACGAAGAATCCGCGGGCACCTGCCAAAGGGTGTCATGCTTCCGGTGGAAAAATTTCAGTTGTTTCAGTATCTGCGGGAGCAGGACAATGTTCTTGACAGTGTCCAGGAGGCGTTAAACTGGCTGTCCCACCGGATGGACAAAGGGATTCCGGAAATTCTGGAACGCGATTTTTTCCTGCTGGTGGATGCCGCCATTGAACCCACCGAGGAGCTTAGCCGTATGGTGGGGGAAGCCCAGGTCTACTTTAAAAACTTTTCCGAAAAACAGCGCAAAAAAGTCAAGGATATCATTTCCAATATCCGTCAGATGGAACATGATGCCGATCAGCGGGAATATGCCCTGATCCGGAAGGTGTTTCAAACCGAAAAGGATCCCATTACCGTGTTTCATTTGGTGAAGCTGGCTGAAATTATCGGCAATATCGCAGATCACTCTGAAAATTCAGGGGATATGATGCGGGCCATGGTGGCCAAATAATCCGGAGAGGGTTGCGGCTAGAAAAAAGCCCATTTGATGTATAAGATCAGAGCCAGCCAGGAAAGAATGCAGGTGATGTAAGAATACCAGTTGATCGGGCGTTTGGCCTTGCCGTGGCGGTCCACCTTGCCCACCCGGGCTTTGCAGGAAAAACAATGGGTGGCGTCAATGGGCAGACTTGCAAAACATTCCGGACAGCGTTTGATCAAATAGGTATTCGGATTGCCCTTTGTCTTTTTTGTTCGTATGCCCATGATCCCCCCTTCTGGTTGATCGGGCGCAGAACCGGCTTTTAAAACCGTCTCTGACCTGATCGGCGGTTTTAACGCCGTTTTTGTTCAAATTCGCCGGAAAACCGGTCAGATACCTCAATATCACTGTTTTGCCGCAGGGCGGCAATCCATTTGTTTAGTGTCTGCTCCCGTTTTTGTTCCCTGAGCTGCGCTGCAGCGGTTTTTTGCTGTGATTCAAAATCCTTTTCATCCGGAACCTTTTGTCCGCGCAGGTGAAGAACGAAAAAACGCCCGCCTTCCTTGATGACAGATTCGGAAACCGGGTTTTTCGGGCTCAGGGAAAATGCGGCCGCTGATACCGGCCGGCTGTTGCCGATATCGGGCACCGGCTGATTGCGCTTGAAAAAATCCGTGGTCTGGATTTCAACGCCGGCTTCCCGGGCGGCATCATCAAAGCTGTCTGCGGAGCGGGCCTTTGCCAGAAACTTTTCTGCTGCCGATTCTGCGGCTTCACGCTGTTTTTGACGTACCAGATCGTTTTCCACCCTGTCTTTGATATCCTGGAGATCCGGGATTTCCGGTTCTTTTCGCTCAATGGGCTGGATCAGAAAATAGGCATCACCGATTTCCTTGACCTCGCTGATTTCCATCAGCGGAATATCAAAGGCGGTTTCAGCGAATGTTCCCGGAGCGTCAATGTCGGCCGGTCCCTTTTCCCGGGTGAAAAAATCCGTGGTTTCAATATTCAGATTCAGGTCCCGGGCATTGTCAATCAGGTCGTCGCCTTCAAATGATATTTCATAAAGCGACCATGCTTTGTCATAAGCAATGGTCCGTGTTTTCTGCTCAGCGAGTCTGGTTCTGATTTTTTCACGGACTTTTTCCAGGGGTTCGACTTCGGCCTCCTGTCGCTGTTCCACCTTGATCACGTGCCAGCCGAACCGGGTGCGCACCGGTTCGCTGATCTCTCCGGGCTTGAGGGAAAAGGCGGCTTCGGCAAAGGCTTCGACCATGTCGTCGCGTTTAAAAGATCCCAGATATCCGCCGTCTTTTGCCGTAGGGCCGTCGGAATGTTTTTCCGCCAGTGCGGCAAAATCTTCTCCATTGCGGGCTTTTTCCATGATTTGCGCAGCCCGGTTCCGGATTTCGGAATCCTTGTCTTTCTCTGCGTTCTCCGGGACCTGCAGCAGGATGTGGCGGGCTGTAACCGTTTCAGGGGTGCCGAATTCGTCCTGATGGGCCTGGTAGTAATCCCGGATTTCTGATTTTGAGATTTCTACTTCATCAATGAAGTCGGCGGGGTCAAAGCGCAGAAAGCGCGCTTGGACAGAGGGTTGGGTTCTGTATTTTTCTTTGTTGGCATCAAAGTATTCGCGAATTTCTTCTTCAGAGACCTCGATTTCTGTGAAATCGCTGCCAGAGAATTCCGCATAGTCAATTTTGATTTCCGTGTTTTGCCAGTTGTGCCATGCGCGGGTTTCAACTTCGGAAACCGGGACGGCACCGGATACCAGGTTCCGGATCATGCTGGTCTGGAGGGTTTGCTTGTGCAGGTTTTCAAAGTCTTTCGGCGACAGGCGGTTTTGTTCCAGCAGCTGGCGGTAGCGCCGGGCATCGAAGCCCCCGTTATTCTGGAACGCAGGAATTTCAGCAATGGCGGTTGCCAGGGCGTCATCCGGGACCCGGAGGTTTTTTTGTTCGGCAACCTGCAGCAGCAGGTGTTTTTCGATCAGCTGATTGAGGGCCTGTCCCCGGATGTCGAGCATGTCCAGCAAATCCTGATTTAACTGATTGCCAAAGCGCTGCTCCAGGTTTTGCATGATGTTGTTATGGGTGCGCTGGTATTCATCAATGGTGATGGGCTCGCCGTTGACTTCCGCAACTGTGGTTTCCCGCTGGGAGTAAAAGGAGCCGGCGCCGGTGAAAACGAAAGCCAGCACGATGAGCCCCAGAAGGATCTTGATCATCCACGAACCAGCGCTTTTGCGCATTGTACTGAGCATCTGTACCTCTTGAGTATTCGGATATGAATTGCAAGGTTGGCATCATAGGGAGAAAACCGGATTTTGTCAAGCATATGCACGGTACCATCCGGCATTGCAGCCGGTTTTAAATTTTCCAAAAAAAAGTTTGCACCCAAAAAAGCTTCATGCCCAAAAGTACAAAATTTATGTTATAATAATGGATACAGGCTGTTTTTGCTCAAAAGCAATGCTTTTTGGGTGGTTTTGGCCATTCAGGGGCCGGTCGCCGGCCGGTTTTTAACAGGTAAAAAACAGGTGTGATGCCATGGAAAATTTTCCCCGTCAGGTCCAGCCGGTCGGTTTTGAGCAGCTCGGGGGCCGGCAGGCGTTTCTGCGTGCCACAACCCCCTTTGACCTTTTGCCCGCAGCTGAGATTGAAACCGTTTCCGCCAATTTAGCCGAGCTCCACCACCCCAAACATTACACCCTGTTTGTTCAGGAAGAAACCATCCTTCCCCATGTGATCATTGTGCAATCCGGCCGGCTCGAGCGGGTGATCGAGGAAAACGGCAAGCCGTCGGTCAAGGAGATTCTGGGGCCGCGGCGCATATACGGCGGCATTTCCCTGTTGTTTAACAACGGGATTTCCACCTCCACAGTGCGCTGTGCGGAAAATATTATTGTCTATGCACTGGACAGGGAAAATTTCCTGCGCCTGTGCGTCAAGCACCCGGAGTTTGCCCGCTATTTTTCCCGGTCCATGGATGAGGTCAGAAAACGACCGTCTCCGGCCGGCGCCACCGGAGACGCACAGGTCGCGGCGCATGTTACGGATGCGTTTATGTGGAAGCCGGTGGGCCATATCGCCCGGGGCTTTCCCTCCTGTCCGGCCGGCACCTCCATTCGCGGGGCAGCCGAGCTGATCAGTGCCTCCGGCAGAAGCGCCATTGTTGTCCTTGACAATCAGAGCCGGCCTGCCGGCCTGATCACAGACGATGACCTGCGCAAAAAAGTCATCGTTGCCGGCCGGTCCGCGCAGGATCCGGTGGAGACCATCATGTCCGGGCCCCTGATACAGATCAGCAGCCAGGTGCCGGTGTTTGAGGCTGTACTGACCATGATGCGCTGCCGGATCAAGCATTTGCCGGTTTTTGCCGGCGAGCGCATCCAGGGGGTGATCACCGAACGGGATCTGCTGCTGGAAGGCACCCAGTCCCCGGTCTTTCTGGTCCATGAGATTCAAAACGCCCGTAAAACCGAGCAGCTGAAGCAGGCCTACGCCAAGCTCCCCGAAGTGGTCACCCGCCTGCTGTCAAGCGGCTTGAGAGCCGGCCATGTCAACGGCATTATCACTGCCATCACCGATGCGGTGCTTTCCCGTGTTATGGAGATGACCCTGGCTGACATGGCCACCCCGCCGGCTAAGTTTGCCTTTCTGCTTTTCGGCAGCGAGGGCAGAAAGGAACAGACCTTAAAGACGGATCAGGACAATGCCATTGTTTATGCAGACGTGGCCGAACAAGACAGACAAGCCGTCAACCGCTATTTTCTGGAACTGGGCACCCGTGTCTGCGACCAGCTTCATGAAATCGGCCAGCAGCACTGCGAATTTAATATCATGGCCAAAAATCCCGAATGGTGCCAGCCCTTGTCCGTGTGGAAAAAATATTACCGGAAATGGGTGATCAGCGATGATCCGGACCGGATTTTAAACGCTGGGATTTTTTTTGATTTCCGTCTTGGACACGGCAGCCGGGAACTTGTGGATGATCTGCATTCCGCCCTGTTTGCCGAACTGGCCGAATGGCCGGGCCTGCTGCGGCACATGGCCAGAAATATCCTTCATTACCGGCCGCCCCTCGGGTTTTTTGGAAACTTTGTGCTCCAGGAAAAAGGCCGGGGAAAAGGCGCCCTGGATATTAAAAGCGCCATGCGCCTGGTGGTGGATTTCGGCCGGATTTATGCCATGCAGACGCAAATGACCGAAACCAATACAGTCAAGCGCCTCAGTGCCCTTTATGATCAGCAGCGCCTTGATAAGGAAGCCTTTGATGATCTGGTCCATGCTTATGAATTTCTCATGCACCAGCGGCTCATGCACCAGAGCCGGGTCATCAAAAGCGGTGAGGGCGAGGTCAACAATTACTTGAGACCGGGTGATTTGACCACCATTGACCAGCAGGCATTAAAAGAGGCGTTTAAGCAAATCCGGGTGGCCCAGGCCAAACTGCGCGTGGATTTTTTTCTGTATTTGCCATAAGGGGCAAAACGAAGTCGCTTAAAAACCGGGTACGCATTTTTTCAGCATTCTGGAAAGCGGCGAGCCTTGTTTTGCCGGGTCAGTGGCGGTCAGGGCATGCTGGCGCAGATAGTCCTCGGTGAGGGTAAAGGGGGTTACCGCATCCGGGTTTTTTTCAATGGCCCGCACAAAATTTCTGACCACTTCCGGATCAAAGGTTGTGCCGGCCTGTTCCAGCAGCAGAGACATGGCCTTTTTCACACCCACGGTCTGTGTGCCGGGACGCTGGGAGGTCATGGCGTCAAAGCTGTCGGTTACCGCAATAATCCTTGCCCCCAGGGAGATGGCTTCCCCGACCAGGCCCTCGGGGTAGCCGGTGCCATTATAACGCTCATGATGGCTGCGGATCAGGTCGGCGACGTCTGCCAGTGCAGACAGGGGGGCAAGGATCCGGGCGCCGATGACCGGGTGTTTTTTTATGGTTTCCATGTCATTCGGCAGCAGGTTGCCCAGGTTGGCCAAAATCGTGTCGTCCATGGCGATTTTTCCGATATCGTGGAGCAGTCCGGCATGATAGATGGTGTCGGCTTCTTTTTCATCCAGCCCCAGTTCCAGGGCGGTCATATGGGCATAGTTGGCTACGTTTAACGAATGGCCGTGGGTACACGGGTCCTTGGCTTCCAGGGCCAGCACCAAACCTTCGATGGTTTCACGAAACGCTTTAAACATTTTTTCATCGTAGCGAAAGGCCTTGTGCAGGGCAATGGCCCCCTGTCTGCCCGAGGCCCGGACAAATTCGATTTCACTTTTCAAAAGCGGCCTGGGCCGGCTGAAATAGACCGCCAGAATGCCCCGGTAGGGCTCTGCAATGGGAAACGGAATGCCCAGGATGGACGTGACCATCTGCTTGCCCAGGGTGGTTGTGCTCGGGATTCTGGGATCTCCTCTCACGTCTTCGAAATAGATATCTTTTTCATCGTGGAATTCAAAGACTTCCTCCAGCATTTCATAGCTGACCTGGGATAGACTCTCCATCTGGAATCCGGATGTGGCCTTCATGTGAATGGCACTGCAGTTGGTGTCCACGATCCAGTAAATGCATCCCCGGGCCTCCATGATTTCCTGGATATTTTCCACAATGGTTTTTAGGATATCCGCGGCCTGTTCCCCCTGGTGGATGGCAGCGCTGATCTTGCGGAAAGTTTCCAGGTACCGGGTTTGTTGGATGGCATTTTTGACAGTGGCCGCGCTTTGGGTGCACACGGCCCGGTGCAGCCGCGCATTGGTTTCTTCCCCGCTTAAGGCGCGGTCAAAGCAGAGCCACAGGATCATGGTCATGTCCTCGGCCACGGAAAAGGGCAGGCCCATGACAGAACAGATATCTTCTCCGGCGGCTGTCAGCAGGCCGGATACACGGATGTCTGCGGCTGGATTGTCGATAAAGACGGGCTTGTGCCGGCGCAGTTCAGGAATGTCAGCGGTTTCCGGCATTTCAATGATTTTTGCCGCGCTTTTTTCAATGCCCGCAGCAGCCAGGACCCGGGTTTCGGTTTTCACCGGATCCAGACGGCATATCAGACAGGCCTTTGCATCGAAAATATCGGCCACCGCACTGACCAGGTTTTGCAGGCTTTCCTGGAAATCGATGCTGTGGCCCAGGGGGGGGTCGGCATTTGTGGTGTGTTGCAGCAGTCGGTTGTATTCAAAGAATTCAGACATTTTTTATAACCATAAGTAAAGAAAACAGGCCACAAATATGATGGTAACGGCCATGGATGTGGACATCCGGGCCATGGAAAGCCCGGAGGCGCTCTTGGTGCCAAACAGGATCACGGCCAGGGCGTAGACGGACGCCAAAAACAACAATAACAGCACAGCTGTTCCGTTGATTCCGGACTGCACGGCAGCCAGCACCGGTGCCAGGGGCCACAGCCCGATAAACGAGATGCCCAGGTTGAAATAAACCGGGAAAAACAAGGTGTTTCCCCCAATGCCCCGGGAAAATACCCACAAAAACATGGCTGCCCCCGCGTGCATGAAAAAGGCCACAGCCACGCCCACCAGGACGATGGCGGCCCGGGCGGCCAGGCTCATGGGCTCAGCGCTTGGGCCGGCGTCCATCAGGGCGCTGCTGAAATACAGGGAAAACAGCGCGTGAAGGATGCCAAAAACCGCAATGTTGGCCACAGAGTACCAGACGGTTCGGTTTTCGGTCATAATGGCCGGATACACGGTTTCATCGAGTCTGAGCACGGCCTGCATGGCCGATGGGTAATTCATTCTCACTCCTGGCAAAAAATTTTTGGGATTCGGGGTTTTTCATCTTTTACAATAACCACAAAAACAGGCAGAAGAAAGGCTTTTTATGCCTTCCCCCTGCCTGTTTTGGGTTAACGGGTCAAATCAATCAGCTGCCTACCAGGGCTGCATGCCCCAGATAAAGACGATGACGCTGAGGAGCACCAGGACAATGGGCATGGCCACGCCATTGTATCGGGCCTCGTCATAGTCGGTTCCCCAGCCGTGGATCCGGTCGATCATCTTTTTGTCTTCCAGAGACGGTGTTGCCAGCTGCATCTTGTTAAAGACAAAAGACAGGATGATAAACGAGGCAAACGACAGGGGCACGGTGACCATGGCCCCGGACATGCCCAGTGCGGCCACCAGGCCTTTGCCAACGACAATATCGCCCATCACGTGCGGGGAGATGATGATGTAGACAATGCCGCAGACCGCAGAGGAAATGATCATGGCGATCTTGTTGGCCTGTTTCCACCAGACCCCCATCAGGATGCTCGGGCTCACAGCCGTGGCCAGAAGACCGAAGGCCCAGAGAATGCTGGTGACCAGAAACGGCGGCGGGCTGAAGGCCAGCAGGATGGTGATGATGCCGGCAATACCCAGGGCCAGATAGCCCCAGCGCATTTTTTTGGCGCCGGGCATTTTCGGGGCCAGAATGCCCAGCAGGTCACCGCCGATCAGTCCGGCAATGGCCATGAGGTTGCCGTTGATCGTGGACATGCCGGCGGCCACCGCACCGCCCACCACGAACGCAGCCACAATGGCCGGGTTGTAGAACACGTTTAAGATCAAAATGGTCTGGTCCGGTTTGGCAATTTCATGACCGGTTACGGCCGTGAAATAGTTGCCGGCAAAACCGGCGGTGTAGGCGCCGGAAAACAGCAGGCCCAGAAACAGGATAAACCATACCACCGACCAGCGGGCGCTTTTGATGCTCGAGGAGGTAAACACGCGCATGGCCAGATGGGGCAGGGCAATGGGACCCATGGTAAAGGCCGGAATCAGGGCAAAATACCACCGGTAGTCGTATTTCATGTCAAAAAATTCCGGTATCTGCTTAAGCATTCCCGGCACCATGTCGCCGTAGGCCAGGGGCGGAAACCACCAGCCCGAAGACCCCATGGCCTTCATGATCGCGCTCATGGGAACCACCATGGCAATGATCATGACCACCATCTGGAAGGCCGCGTTATATGAGGCCCCGTACATGCCGCCCATTGTGATAAACCCGATGGTGGCAATGCCCACGATGACCAGGGCGTATTTGTAGGGCAGGCCAAAGAGTACTTCAAAGGCCATGCCCAGCCCGATCATCTGGCCCAGGGCGTACATGATCATACTCAGACACATCCAGACGATGATCACAATGGCAGCTTCGTTTCCGTAGCGTACCTTGATAAACGAGGCGGGCGTAAAGGCCTTCATTCTGCGCAGACACGTGCCGTAGAGCAAAGTGAGCAGCGGAATGGACAGGGCCCACTGTATCCAGAGGTACACAAATGGCGCCTGGAGTTTGTAGATCAGGGCAATAACGCCCATAAACGTGGCCAGGCTCGCCCAGGTGGCACCCATGGCCAGACCGTTGGCAACAGGGCCGATGGAGAATCCGGCCGCATAAAGGTCTTCTTCACTGGTGGTCTTTTTGGCCGCCCACCAGCCCACATAGTAGAAGATGGCAAACAGGATGACCACAACAACAATGCCCATCCACATGCTCGGCAATACAAATTCGGTTGCTTCCATGTATATTCCCCTCCTGATTTAGACAGTGTCGCCGGAATTTTTGTCCTCAAGCGAGCTGGTATATTCATCCATCTCATCGTCGAACTTGTTGAGCACCACGGCCATGATAATGGCAATAATGAGCAGGCCAAACCATCCCACCAGGATGGGAACAATGTAATGTACCGGAAATCCCCACATGGAGCCTCCCTGCAGGGACGGAAACAGTTTGAAAAATTGCGCAAAGTGCCCTAAGGGCAACAAAATAAGCACGAACAGCACAGTGTTGCGCAGTTCCTTTTTGTACAGCTGTTCCTTCATACTTCCCCTCCTTTTTGTGGTTTAGTCTTTTTTCTTGGAGCTCAGCTCGGGAAACTCATGGTAATAATATTCGTTTTTGGTCTTTTCCTCTCCTTTGTTCTTTTTGATGATTTCGCCTTCCCGCAGCTCAATGCGCCGGATCTTGCCGCTGATGGTCTTGGGCACTTCTGTGACAAATTCTATGATCCGGGGGATTTTGAACTTGGCCAGGATGCCGATGGTGTGCTGGAACAATTCCAGGGCCAGGTCCCGGGAGGGTTCATAGCCCGGCGAAAGGATCACAAAGGCTTTGACCAGCTGGTAGCGGTTGGGATCGGGGCTTCCCACCACGGCGGCCTCGGCCACGGCCGGATGTTCGATTAAGGCGCTTTCCACCTCAAAGGGGCCCACCCGGAAGTCCGAGGATTTGATCACGTCATCGGCCCGGCCCACAAACCACCAGTAGCCGTCTTCGTCAAAATAGGCCCGGTCGCCGGTGTAATAGAAATTGTTGACAAAAACCTCTTTCATTTTTTCCGGGTTGCCGATGTATTCGGTAAACAGGCCAATGGCCCGCCACCGGTCCAGGCGCACAACAATGTGGCCGACTTCCTCGGGCTTGGTGATCTCGTTTCCCTCGTCATCGGCAAGGGTGATATCGTGCATGAAGGAAGGTTCTCCAAAGGAGCCCAGGCGCATTTTGCCTTCCATCCAGGGCGAATTGCCGATCATGGCCGTGGATTCGGTCTGGCCGTAGAAATCCCGGATTTCCGTACCCGTGTGTTTTTTCCACTGCTGGATGACTTCCGGATTCAGCGGCTCGCCGGCGCTCACCGAGGATCGCATGGCCGAGAAATCAAACTGGCCCAGGTCCAGGCCCACAAATGCCCGCCATGCCGTTGGCGGAGCGCAGAAGGTGCAGACTTTGAATTTGGATACATAATCGAGATAGGTCTTGGGGTCCAGGGCGGTGAAATGAAAGCCCGCCACGATGGCGCCCACGTTGAGCGGGGCAAAAAAGCTGCTCCATGCCCACTTGGCCCAGCCCGGGGCGGACAGGTTGTGATGTACCTCGCCCGGGCGGATGCCGATAAACACGGCTGAGGACAGATGTCCGATGGGGTAGGAGGTGGCGCTTTGACCCACCTGCTTGGCCAGGCCCGTGGTACCGGAGGTGAAAAAGCAGATCAGCACGTCGTCTTTTTTGATTTTGGCGCCTTCGGCAGAGCCCGACGCGTTGGCCAGCTCGCTGTAGCTGATCCAGCCGTCTTTTTTGCCCAAAACGATTTTGATTTTGGGCTGGGCACCGGTTTCGGCAAGGGCCTCGTCAATGGCCCCGGCCACGCTTTCATCGGCCACGATGCTGTCGGGGGCATAATTTTCAAACCGGAACTGCAGTTCCCGCACGGTCATGGACGTGGCCGTGGGCACATTGATCAGCCCTCCCTTGAGGCAGGCCAGGGTGGCAAACCAGGTTTCGGGCACAATGGGGATCATCATGTACATGTTCTGGCCCTGCTCGATGCCGTGTTTGCGAAGGAAATTCAGGCATCGGTTGCCTTCCTCGGCCAGCTGTCTGTAGGTGTAGGTGCGCTCTTCCCCGTTTGTCATGTCCGCCCATTGCAGGGCCGGCTGATCACCGCGTTCTTTTACGTGCAGCCCTTCCAAAATTTCCTCTGCCCAGTTGAAATGGGTCGGCAGCTCCATGTGGTTGAGCTTTTCAAAAAACGCCTTTGCTTTTTCCCGGCGTTTGGTCATGTCATCTGTGGTGTTGATTTCCATGACTTCTTTGTAGATGTTCTCCATTGCCATTCGGGGTCTCCTCCTGTGTTGTTCTGATTTTGTTTGGGGTGAACAGCTTAAGATCCTGCAAGACGCTGCTTGATTCAACGATTGACTTTTGCTCGTGCAAACGCTGTTTAAAAAACAAAACAGATATATCCTGCAGGGGGCCTGTTTACAGATTTACACAATAAAGCTTGAATCGGGAATCAGCGCAATTTCCAGTCCGGTTTGCGCTTGTTTAAAAATGCGTCCACGCCCTCATGGGCATCTTCGGTGCTGCAGAGCATGGCAAAATGATTGTTGGCCATTTCATAGGCCCTTGAATACTCAAGGTCTTCCATCTGATAAAAGGATTTTTTGCCCAGTTGCACGGCCAGGGGGCTTTTGCCGGCAATTTTGCGGGCCAGGGAAAGGGTTTCTTCTTCCAGTTGATCCTTGGGCACCACCTTGTTGACAAGACCGATGCGCCAGGCTTCCTCGCCTGTGATCATCTCTCCGGTAAGTACCAGTTCCAGGGCTTTTTTGCGGCCCAGGTTGCGCGACAGGGCAACGGCCGGACCCATGCAGAAAAGCCCGACATTTACGGCCGTGGCCCCGAACCGCGCGCCTTCCGCGGCTACAGCCATGTCGGCCGAGGCCACCACACCGATGCCGTTTGCCACGGCCAGGTCCTGCACGCTTGCAATCACTGGCGTTCCCATGTTGGCGATGCGCAGGCTCATCTCCTCCATCTGTTTGACCCAGCGGTAGTAGTCCAGGTTTTGTTTGCCGGAAAGCTCGTTTACGTCAATGCCGGCACAAAAGGCCTTGCCCTGGCCGGCCACCACGATGACCCGGACTTCGGTGTCGTTTTCAAAGGCCTCCAGGGCCTGGTTAAATTCCCCGGCCAGTTGCGAGTTAAAGGTGTTTAAATGATCCGGGCGGTTAAAGGTGATAAACCCGATGTTTTCGTTGACTTCGGTTTTAATGGTTTCATAGGCCATAATCGGTAACCTCCGATGAAAAGGGTTTGGGGAAACAAACCGGTGCCGGATATGTTCATTGTCTACCGGTAGTCGTAAATGCCTTTTCCGGTTTTTCTGCCCAGCCACCCGGCGCTCACATAGGATTTTAAAAGCGGGCAGGGGCGATACTTGGGATCACCGTAGCCGTCCTGGAGCACTTCGAGAATGGCCAGAACTGTATCCAGTCCGATCAGGTCGGCCAGGGCCAGAGGTCCCATGGGATGGTTCATTCCCAGTTTCATGATGGTGTCAATGCCTTCGGCCGTGGCCACGCCCTCGTAGAGTTCCCAGAGAGCCTCATTTAACATGACCATCAGCACCCGGTTGGAAACAAAGCCGGGCACATCCCGGCATTCCACCGGGGTTTTGCCCATGGCTTCGGCGCAGTCGCGCACGCTCTGTGTTACCTCCGGCTCGGTTGCCAGGCCGTTGATGATTTCCACCAGTTTCATTACCGGCACGGGGTTCATGAAATGCATGCCAATGACTTTTTCCGGCCGGCTGGTGTGGGCGGCAATGCCGGTAATCGGCAAAGATGAGGTGTTGGAGGCCAGAATGGCGTGCTTTGGTGCCAGCTGGTCAAGCTCGGCAAAGATTTTGGCCTTGATTTCCATGGACTCCACAGCCGCTTCCACCACCAGGTCGCATTCAGCGGCCTTTTCAAGGCCCGTGACCGGGGTGATGCGCTCTAAAATGGCTGATTTGTCCGCACCCGTGATTTTTTCCTTTTTCACCATCCGGTCAAGGCTGGTCGATATGGCATCTGTGCCCTTTTTGACAAGTTCTTCTGAAATATCGTTTAGATAGACCGTCATTCCTGAGGCAGCCGCTGTCTGGGCAATCCCGCCGCCCATCTGCCCCGCGCCCACCACCATGATGGTTTGAATCTTCATTTTGTTCGTTTCCTTCCGTTTTTTTCATCAATTCCGCAACCGGTCCCGGCTGCTTGAAATTTAATCCTTCTTAGATGTTTCTGCGATATTTTCCGCCCACTTCGTAAAGCGCTTCGGTGATCTGGCCAATGGAGCAGACCCGCACCGTGTCCATGAGCTCGGCAAAAATGTTGTCGCCGGAAAGCACCGTGTCTTTCAGGCGTTGCAGGGCCGCAGGGCTGTATTCCCGGTTTTTTTCAATAAAGGTGTTTAAGCGTTCCAGCTGGGATTGTTTTTCCTCCTCTGTGGCCCGGGCCAGTTCCAGATCGCCCATGGCGTCGTCTTCCTCGCCTTCGGAGGGCAGAAAGGTGTTGACCCCGATGATGGGCATCTCCCCGGTATGCTTGAGATGCTCGTAATACATGGACTCATCCTGGATCTTGCTTCTCTGGTAGCCGCGTTCCATGGCCCCCTGGACTCCGCCCCGGGAGGTGATCCGATCAAATTCGGCCAGCACGGCCTCTTCCACCAGGTCGGTTAACGCCTCGATGATAAAGCTTCCCTGGTTCATGTTTTCGTTTTTGGTCAGGCCGTATTCCCGGTTTAAGATGAGCTGGATGGCAAGCGAGCGGCGCACGGCTTCGGCAGACGGCGTGGTGATGGCCTCGTCATATGCGTTGGTGTGCAGGCTGTTGCAGTTGTCATAGATGGCATACAGGGCCTGGAGGGTGGTGCGGATGTCATTGAACTGGATTTCCTGGCTGTGCAGGGACCGGCCCGAGGTCTGGATGTGGTATTTGAGCATCTGGGAGCGCACGTCCGCGCCGTATTTCTCCTTCATGGCAACGGCCCAGATGCGTCTGGCCACCCGGCCGATCACACTGTATTCCGGGTCCATGCCCGAGGAGAAAAAGTAGGAAAGGTTGGGGGCAAAGCTGTCAATGGGCATGCCCCGGGACAGGTAGTATTCCACGTAGGTAAACCCGTTGGCCAGGGTAAAGGCCAGCTGGGAGATGGGGTTGGCCCCGGCTTCTGCAATATGATAGCCGGATATGGACACGGAATAGAAATTCTGGACCTCTTTCTCGATGAAATACTGCTGGATGTCGCCCATCATCTTTAAGGCAAAATCAATGGAGAAAATACAGGTGTTCTGGCCCTGGTCTTCTTTTAGGATATCGGCCTGGACTGTGCCCCGGATGTTGGCAATCACGCTGTTGCGGATTTCCGCGGCTTCCTTGTCATCGGGCTTGCGGCCCTGCTCTGTTTCAAATTTTTCAATCTGCTGGTCAATGGCGGTGTTGAAAAACATGGCCAGCATCATCGGGGCCGGGCCGTTGATGGTCATGGACACCGATGTGCTCGGGGCAGCCAGGTCAAAACCGCTGTAAAGCATTTTAACATCTTCGATGTTGCAGACACTCAC
>JAGTVF010000082.1 GCA_018224315.1 Desulfobacterales bacterium
AGGCCGTGTTTGCCGAACCCCTGGCCGCAGCCCTGGAAATCACCCAGCAAATCCATATTGTCAACACAGACAAAATCGCGGTTCTGGGCGACGGAAAAATGGGTCTGCTTTCAGCAATGGCCCTTGGCCATGAAAGCGGGCAGATCACGCTCATCGGCCGTCATGCCCGGAAGCTGGCCATTGCAGAATCCGCCGGCATTGCCACCATCCAGACCTCAACGGACGAGCCGGCCCAAACGCTTAGAAACCGCCTTGGACTGTTTGATCTGGTGGTGGATGCCACAGGCGCTGCCGGCGGCATCCAGACAGCCCTCTGCCTGGTGCGCCCCGAAGGCACGGTTGTTGTGAAAACCACGTCCCGCAATCCTTCCCGGATTGATCTTTCTGCGGTCGTGGTCGATGAAATCTGCATCCTGGGCTCCAGATGCGGAGACATTGCCCTGGCCCTGCGCTATCTGGAGCGCGGCTGGGTTGATGTCAGCGTTCTGGTGGAAAAAATCTATCCCTTCAACCGCTTTGAACAGGCCTTTGCCCATGCCCGGAAAAAGGGCAGCCTCAAAATCCTGGTGGATTTTGAGCACAAAACCGGCCAGGACGCTTACTGAAACAATTTCTGCAGTCCCTTTTCAATGACTTTTTGGGTACCCTTCTCGGTCAACTGCTTTTGCAGGCGCGCCTTGTCCAAAACAAAACGGGGTTTTTCCAAAGATCCGCCCAGGGCCACGGGCATGCCGGTCCAGCCCTGCTCATCTGCAAGCAGCTGGCCCGCAAGGCTGTCTGATGACAGGCGGCTCGAAAATCCCGGGGCCACGGCCAGGTTCAGGTTCAGATCCAGGTCACCGTTTAGGCCGATGGTGCCGGCGGGCTTCATTTTCACTTCGTTTCCGGCAAAATCGGAATCCAGCCGGATTTTTCCGTCATCAATTTCAAAATCCCCCTCAAATGATTTGAAATCAATGGATTTTAAATTCCCTGCACCCAGAGCCCGGGCCAGACCACCGGCAAAATCATTGCCGGTGATTTTGCCATCAAAAATCCGGATCCCGCCCTGCCCGCTTAAGGCATCGCGCATCTGCTCCCAGGCCGTGCCCCGGCCGGAAACATTGATGGCAGCCGATGTCCGGCCCAGCAAGAGGCCTGCGGCCTTTGGGTAAAGTCCGGAGACCAGGGCGTCAGCGCTGATCTCCTGCACGGAAAAATCAGAATTATAGGAAAGTCCGGCAACACCCAGATCCACCCGGGCATTTCCGGTCATTTGCCCTTCGGCCAGCCTCGCTTTAAGGGTTTCCACGGTGAGCACGTTTTCAATCAGGCGGTAGCTGACCTTCAGGTCGGTCATGGCAAGGCCCTTGTAAACCGCCTTGTCCACGTCGATTTGCCCGTTTGCCGAAACCGGCAGGTCAAACGGGCCCAGGGGCGCATTTTTTCCTCCAGGAGCCGGTTTTGAAGAATCAGACGAATCCGGCTTTGCCCTGCCCTTTTTTTCTTTCTGCCCGGGCTGGGATGTCTGAAGCGCGGCCAGGAGCTCGTCGATATTTAAATTGGATGCATGGATGCGGTTTTGAATGTTTACGGGCGTGGAAAAAAAGTCCGTGACCGCAAAATCCACGGAAACCACATCATCGCCAAGGACCACTTCAAGCCCCTTTGTCTGGATTTTTTGAGATGAAAGGTCAATGGTGCCGGTGACAACCGGCCGGAGCCCCTCAATTGAAGCCTGAAGCTGGTTTAAATCCAGATTTCCGGTTTTCAAAAGCGCTTTTGCATTATCGGCAGGCCCGGCCAGTTCGGCCCGGGCCCGGATCTCTCCGGCCGGATTCATTTCCGCCGCCCCGGGCACAAGCCCTTTCGGCACAGCGGCCAGGATTGTTTCCATCTTGGTTGACGGAAGCGTCGCCACCATATCCAGACTGGGGGCCGTATCAAAATTTTTCACCCTGCCCGAAGCGGTCAGGCGGATGTTGTTTGCGTCCAGATCCGCCCGGCGCACCTCAATGCTTTTAGCGGAAAGGTCGGATGTGAGATCATAATCCAAAGCCAGGTGCGCATCGTTTATGGGCGAATCTTTCCTGGCATCAAGGACCATATCCATTTCGCGCACCGAGAGCTTCCCGGAGGTTTCCACGGACCGGGGGCTAGCATCAACGGAAACATCCATGCCGAATTGGGCCCGGTAAATCCGGCCCGGAACCTGTTTTTCAAAATATGGTAAAAAATCAACGAGGTTGAAATCATCGAGTTTCACATTCGCCTGGATTTGAGCATCTGCGGCATTGACTGTGCCTTTGGCCGAAAACGGTGCCTGACCGGGCCGGGCAGTCATTTCAAAGGGAAAGGACTGATCCGGGGAGATGTCTTTTGCAGAGGCGTTAAACCCGCTGATCTCATATTCAAACCCATCTGTTCCGGCCGCTTGGTCGGTAAAAAACACCGTGCCGTCTTTGACCTGCATCCGGCTGACCAGCAGATTGATACCCGCCCCGCCGTTGCCGCTGCCGCTGCCGCCGCCTTCGGCATCGGGAGCCGGTTTGGCACCCCCGGCTTCCGGCTCAGAGGTCCCGGCGAGAAGATCACTGAAATTAAAGGTGCCGTCTTTATTGCGGACAACGCGGATCTGCGGTTTTTCCAGGCGGATTTCGTCAACCACCACCTGTTTTTTCAGCAACGGCCACAATTGATAGCGAAGCACCATTTCATCTGCAGCCACAAAGTCCTGATCGGCATTTTGCATGCCAACGCGCACATCCCGGATCACCACCCCGGAAAACAAACTGATATCAATGTCACCAATGGCCACGCTCCGGTTGAGGTTTTTTTCGGCAATGGGGATCACCGTCTGCCTTACCCGCTCCGGGGTGATCAAAAATTTGGCCGCCACAACCAGCACAATGATCAGTACAACAAAGACCCCTGCAGCAATGCCCAAAATTTGTCCCGCCTTTTTCATTGTTCCACCCCTTATGATTATCTGCACATTGCATTTTACCGTCTCCCGCAATTCTTTTCAAACATGCGGATTGCTTCCTATTATCAGATCAAATTTGATCCTTGTCAAACACAGCCGGGGACGTGACAACGACAGCCTCGGCACAACCAGGGCATAATCATCTTGTAACGGTTTTCGCATGTGGCGGGTCGGGTGCGGTTTGTTTGTCTGCGGCGTGCTTTCGGCGATGGGCCCGGGGCTTTGTCTGGAATTTACAAACCAGGGTTGACCGCCCTCAGACAGTTTGAAACTCCGGCCGCCGAAACCGCGCCAATGCAGCCAAACAAACCACCCCCGCCCCGCCACATGGCCAACTCCCTGGAAACAAGCGGAGACAATTGTTTTTTACCAAGAGTTCCTTTGAATTTAAATGCCGATATAGGGTTAACCAGCCTGGAAGGGTGTTTCCAATGTGTTTTACAGGCTTATCGAGATTGGGAATGGTTTCCAAGGAAGCCCGGAGGGCGGGGCCGGGTTTTTGACGCGACATTGAGGATTTTTGCGGAAAAATTTCAAACTGCCTGAGGCCGGCAGGACGAGTTTTGAAATTTTGAGCGAAGGCATTGGATGAATCCGCAAAAAGGCTCAGGAGCAAAAAAACCGGCCCCGGCCGAAGGGCTTTCTTCCTCCAGGCCACCGCCTTCACCGCGGGCAACGTGGCAAAGACGGTATCGGCATAAGCATGGCATAATCAGCTTGTGACGTTTTTCGCATGAGCCCCCAAGGAAGCCCGAAGGGCGGGGCCGGATTTTTGAAACCATCGGATTTCGAGTCCCGGATTCTGGTTGCCAATCCGTGCCATGGAAGATAACATGGCAGATTATACGGCAACAGTCTGTCTTTATCAGGGAGGCGCATATGAATCGAGACGAGATGGTTTCACGGATAAAAAACACCGGGGAACTATGGGATTTTGTGATTATCGGCGGCGGGGCAACCGGTCTTGGATGCGCCATTGAAGCCGCATCCAGGGGATACCAGATTCTTTTGCTGGAACGCGACGATTTCTCCAAGGGCACTTCCAGCCGCAGCACCAAGCTCATTCACGGGGGCGTTCGCTACCTGCAGCAGGGAAATGTTTCCCTGGTGCTCGAAGCCCTCAGGGAACGGGGCCGCCTGCGCAGAAACGCCCCACACCTGGTGCACAACCTGCCGTTTGTGGTGCCCAGCTACGACTGGTGGGAAGGCCCGTTTTACGGCATCGGCCTGAAACTCTACGACATGCTTGCCGGCAGGCACGGCTTTGGCCATTCCCGGTTTCTTTCCCGGGAGACCACCCGCCAGTATCTGCCCACGGTGGAAACCGAAGGCCTGCGCGGCGGGGTAATCTATTACGACGGCCAGTTTGACGACTCGCGCCTTGCCATCAACATGGCCCAGACCGCAGCCGACCAGTCCGCCACCCTTGTCAACTACATGAAAGTCACCGGCCTGATCCGGGAAAACCAGATGACCGCCGGAGTGACGGCAAAAGACATGGAAACCGGCGCAGAATACGAAATCCGGGCCAAAGGCGTTATCAACGCAACAGGGGTGTTCACCGACCAGGTACTGCGCATGGACGATCCCGGCGCAAGACAGATCATTGTTCCCAGCCAGGGCGTGCACCTGGTGTTAGATGCCTCGTTTCTTCCCGGAGACAAGGCCATCATGGTGCCCCACACCGCAGACGGCCGGGTGCTGTTTGCCACCCCCTGGCACGACAAAGTCATCGTGGGCACCACAGACACCATGGTGGAGGAAATCACAGACGAACCCCGGCCCCTTGAAAACGAAATCGAATTTCTGCTTTCCCATGCAGCACAATATCTCACCAAGGACCCGGAGGCCTCGGATGTGCTCAGCATCTTTGCCGGCCTGCGCCCGCTGGTAAACCAGGGAGATCAGGACAGTACCGCAGCCCTTTCCCGGGATCACACCATTTATATTTCCCGCTCCGGGCTGGTAACCATCACCGGGGGCAAATGGACCACTTACCGGAAAATGGCCGAGGAAACCATTGACCAGGCAGCCATGGTGGCCCACCTGGAAGAACGGCCCTGCGTGAGCCATGACCTGCATATGCACGGCTATCACAATCATGCGGAAAAATTCGGGGACCTGGCGGCCTACGGCGCGGATGCCGCAGGCATCCAAGATCTTTGCTATCAGCGCCCGGAACTCAAAAAACAAATTCACCCGGCATTTCCAACCATTGCCGCAGAAGCCGTGTGGGCGGTAAAACACGAAATGGCCCGCACTGTGGAAGATTTTCTGGCCCGCCGAACCCGGGCCCTGCTGCTGGACGCCAGGGCCAGCATGGAGGCCGCAGAAGAAGCGGCCCGGCTCATGGCAGGCGAACTGGGACAGGATGAAAACTGGATCCGCCGGGAGATCAAATCCTACCAAAGCCTGGCCAGGGGTTATTTCCTGTAAGACAGCCGACCCACCAGAAACCCGTCTATGAGCAGAGACACCAGATGGTGGAGCACGCAGACCATCAATGCCAGGGCAAACTGGCCAAAAAGGGTCACCTGCAGGATAATGGACAACGGCAGGGTTTTCTGGCTGCCCATAAACAATACCGCCTCCATTCGCCCCCGGGGCACGGAAAACACCCGCACCATCAGATACGCGCACCCCAGCAGCACACAGTGAAAGATCGCCACAACACCGGCCATTGAGACCATGCCCCCAAGATCCCCGGAAAGCACCGGCCGGGCCTGGGCCACGCCCATCCAGACAATGCACAGGATCAGACACTGGTTGATGATCTGAAACCGGGGCCCGACTTCAGCAAGGCGCGAAAACGCCATGGCTTTGACCCCAAGCCCCGCGCACAAGGGTACCAGCACATACAGGCCGATCTTGATCATCACGGCCATGCGGTTAAAATCGTCCACCTGTGTGGAGATCTCTGTGAGCTGCAGCAGAAGCGGCAAGGTAAAAGGAATGGTAAACATGCACAGCACATTGGCCAGGATGGTGATAAACAGGGCATGGGCCGGATTGCCGCCGGATGCCCCGGTCATGACCACTCCGCTGCTCAGGGTGGTGGGCATGACCGAAACCAGAAAAAGCCCGATGATTACGCCTGTCTGCAGCGGGGCCAGGGACGCCAGGGCGGCCAGGGCCGGAGCAAAGCCGAAAATCAGGACCAGGGCCATTGCCGTGCCGGCCACATCCCGCAGACCGTCCCGGATCTGTCCGGGATCCAGAAGAATGCCCGAGAAGAAAAACACAAGAAAAATCACCACATCCGGGCCGTGATGGCGCTTTAATACCAGTCCGGCATCTGCCAGCAGACCGGTGGGATCGGCCATGGTTGCGGCAAACACCGTTGCCAGCCCGATTAAAAACCAATATTTTTTGACAATTTTCAAAACCGCCGGCCTCCTTATCTCCTGATTATCCGCCCCATTGCCGGATTTTTTCATTGCATGCAGGGCCTTATTCTGGTTAGATGAACAAATTTGGAAACATAGCAGATTCTGTGATTCAATGCCAGATTATAAAATCGGGCAAGTCATTGTTCATCAATTGTACAATGCAGGTTCTCCCGCCATTGTTTTACAATCGATAAAGGCCTTTTCCATGCAGCTCAAACGCATTGACATCTATGGGTTCAAGTCGTTTGCCGAAAGATGCACCATTGTCTTTCCCCCCGGCATATCCGCGGTGGTGGGCCCCAACGGCTGCGGCAAAAGCAACATCATTGATGCCATCAAATGGGTCATGGGCGAGCAAAGTGTGAAGCAGCTGCGGGGCAAATCCATGGGGGACGTGATTTTCTCCGGCACGGACAAAAAAGCAGCCGTGAACATGGCAGAGGTGTCGCTGACCCTCACCGGCATTTCAGAACAGGCTCCGGCTTCTGTCAGCGCCTATGAAGAAATCATGGTCACCCGCCGTCTTTACCGTTCAGGTGAAAGCCGGTACATGATCAACAAGCAGCCCTGCCGGTTAAAAGACATCAGTGATATTTTTCTTCGTTCAGGCATGGGGGCCCGGTCATGCGCCATTATCCAGCAGGGAAACATCGGGGCCATCACGGATGCCACCGCAGAGGAGCGGCGGACCTTTATCGAGGAAGCCGCCGGGGTCATGCGCTACAAAACCCGGCGTCAGGAGGCCCTGGCCCGGGTCAACTCCACAAGCCGGAATCTGGACCGAATCAACGACATTCTCGATGAAATCGGAAAACAGCTTGAAGTCCTTGAACAGGAAGCAGAAACAGCCCGGCAGTACAATGCACGCATGGACCGGCTCAAGCACGCGGACATGCTCATCTCGGTGTATTATTATGAAGAATACCAGCGTCGGATCACCGAAAACCGGCAGCTGCTTGAGCGCCTTAAAGAAAAGGACGAATTGACCACCGAAAGCCTTGAACAGTTAAATGCCGCCCTGCAGGAAATCGAAACCCGGCGCGCGCATGAAGAAAAAGCCCTTTCCGGGCTGCGCAACCAGAAAACAGAACTGCAGCGCAGCATTGATCAGACAGAAAGCCGGCTGCAACACCTCGAGGACGAACAATCCCGACTGACCCGTGAATTGTCCCAATTACATGAGTCCCTGGACAAAACCCGCCACAAAAACCAGCAGATCGGAACCGAAATCCAGCAGGCCGAAAAAAAAGCAGAATCCCTGGAATCGGAAATTCAAGAGCTGCAGTCCAGCCTGACCCGGCAGGAATCCGCATCCGACGATGACAAACAGCGGCTTGCGGATTTAAAACAGCTACTGGAAACCCATAAAAAAGACCAGTCCCGGCTGTCGGCCCGGCAGGCAAAATACAACAATATTTACAACACAGCGCTTTCCAACAAGGAACAGATCAAACGGCGCCTCAGGCAGGCAGAAGCCGAAAAAGACGAAAC
>JAGTVF010000083.1 GCA_018224315.1 Desulfobacterales bacterium
CACCTCCCCGGCAGGAAGAGACAGACCCGGAAAAACGGGTATCCGCATTCAAACACGAAATCGCCCAACTCCGCCCCTGGTACGATCAGGGCATGGAAAAACGCTGCCGTACTGTCATGACCGATTTCGATCCGGAAACAGCAGCGGCAATCCTCTCCAATTATTTGCTGGGCGAACATGTTGAGATTCCGCGCCAAGACATATCACTGGCCGTTGCCCTTCGTCTGGCCGCCCAGGATTTGAAGGCTTTCTATTTCGAGGCCGCAAGTTCGCGGCCCGGTGCCCGGACACCCAACAGTCGCGAGTTTGCTGAGTGGTACTGGAACCAGACGGCAGCGGGCTGGATTTTAAAAGAGATACAGAAGAAATGTGCCGGCGAGCAGGACAAGGACCTCCGGCTGACCGGGAAAATGTTTCTTGTGCCGGCAGGGCAAAACGCCTGAATAAGGCAATATTTTCCTTGCCCTCGGCTGCGAAAAACATTTTACGCTTTGTAGCCTTCGCTACAGACAGCCGGGCTTGCCGCGGGCAGGATTGATTTAAAATATCAAAAGAAAGGAGGTGAACCGGAATGCCAAAATGCGGTCTTTGCGGCGGGGATGCACCCAAGCAGCCCTGCATCACGGAAGACGGCCAATGCGACCTTTGCGGCAAAAAAGCAGTCCTGGCCGAAGAACAAGAGGATGAAAAGGAAAAGAAGGACTAACGACAAAACACAGGAGCAGGCCCGTTCGGCCTTTGATTGTCCGCAACAGGACGCTGCCGGACGGGCCTTTTGGTCTCTGCGAGAAAAAAGGCGAAAACACAGAAAATGAAAAACAAGACCTTGGTTGCATGCCGAATATTTGAAGATGAATTGAATGCATGCCTCAAGGACAGAAAGGATGTGCGGATTGTGTGGGTTGACGCTGCTCTGCATGCGGATCTTGACCTGCTTGAAAAGGAGCTGCGAAATGTGCTGGCCCAAACAGATCCGCAGAAAGAATCGGTGCGGCTTTTGTTTGGAAGCGGCTGCCATCCGGAGATGGCCGGCATTGCAAAGGAACTGGGAACACAAACAGCACCCTGCAAAAACTGCATTGAATGGCTGGCCGGCGAGGAAACAAAGGAACTTGAACAAAACCACACCATGCTGATGACCCCGGCCTGGGTTCGCGTATGGCCGAAAATCATGTCTTTGCTGGGATGGAGCGAAGTTGACGTGCGGATGCAACTGGGACGATATGATCGGATACTGGTGCTGGACCCGGGCCTCAACCCGCTGACCGACGAAGAGACGCTGGAATTTTTCGATCTCGTCCAGGTGCCTGTTGAACCCCGCCCCGTGGACCTGGAACATTTTTGCAGCCGGCTTGATGCGCTGCTAAATTGACCGTTATAGGGAGACAACTGCATGAAATGTCCCTGCGAGGAAATGGCCGGCAATGACCTGGATGTAAGCGCGCAATGCATCGGAAATCTCTGGCTTTTTCGAAATCTTGACCCCGAGGATATCCGGGCGCTGGTGGGCGCTGCACAGAGGCGCATTTATGAAGACGGAGAACCCATATTTCACCAGGGCGAGCAGGCCAAACACATGTTTCTCCTAAAGGCCGGCCGGGTCAAGCTGAGTAAAGTCAACGAAGACGGCAGCGAACTTATCCTTGATATCCGTAAGGCCGGGGATTTCATCGGCGAACAAATGCTTTCCGAGGAAACCGAATACCCGGTAAGCGCCTTGTGCATGGAAAAGACAATGATCTGCGGATTTACAAAAAAGCGGTTTGAAAACCTTTTAAAAGAACGTCCCGGCATCGGGATTCAGGTTATCCGAAACCTGGGCTCCACGATTCACTGGCTCACTGACCGCGCCGGCAGTCTTTCATTCTCAAGTCTGGAAGAGCGGCTCTACCAGGTGCTGGTCACCGTGGCACGGGAGCACGGCGCCCCTGCATCAACCGGATACATATTGCATTTTCCTCTGACGCACGAAGACCTGAGCTTTCTGGTGGGCGCTCATCGCGTAAGCATTACCAGGGCCATGAAACACCTCAGGGACCAGGGCCGCGTTGTTGCTGACGGCCGCTCCCTGGTCGTGACAGTCGATGAAAATGGGGACTGATCCGTGGGCCAGCGGATCCTCATATCCGAGACAGCCGGTGTAGATATACAATGATTTACATTACAGTAGGAGGACCCAATGAAGATTTTAGGCGTTTCCGGATCTCCCATCAAAAACAGCAACACGGACCGCGCCGTCAGAACCGTGCTGGAAGCCACGGGTGCAGAAACAGAATTCATTAAACTCAGTAAATTTCAAATTGAGCCCTGCAGGGCCTGCCTGGGATGCGTGGATACAAACGAGTGCGTTATCGGAGACGACGGCAATCTGCTGGCGCAAAAAGCAAAGGAAGCAGACGGGCTCGTGGTCGGCGGATTTACCCCTTATTCCATGATCGACGGCCGGACCAAGGCCTTTCTTGAGCGTCTGTATCCGCTGCGGCACAAACACGGATTTATGAGCGGTAAACCCGGCATCGCAGTTGCGACCTGTGCGACCCCGGCAGACTGTGAAGGCATGCCTCCGGCATGCGAAAACGGAGTTAACGGTATCATGTACTACATGATGGAAGAAGGAATGAATTTTCTGGGCTCTGTCAAAATCCAGGGAAATCTCCCCTGCGTCCGGTGCGGCAACGGGGACGAATGTCAGATGACCGGCGTAAAGATGCTTTTCGGCCCGCAGGCCACGGTGGATTCGATAGGCGTTCATACCCTTGAAACCCAGGAAGACACGGAAAAAACCGCCAGAGACCTCGGGGCCGGCATGCGCGATTTCCTGGCGGACAAAGCCCGGGCATAAACTGAAACATTTCTGATTTAAGAATCTTTTTAGGAATTGATTTCAAATTAAAAGGAGGCCCTAAGTGAGTGGAAAATCACATCTCTATGTTTTATGGACCAATGCGGATGCAGTAACTGCCGAAAAAATGGTTTTTATGTATACCATCAATTCCATAAAACGCCGATGGTGGGAAAGCGTCACCCTGATTATCTGGGGGGCAACCACCGGGCTGGTGTCTGAAAATGGCGATATTCAGGAAAAAGTAAAGGAAGCCAGAGAAGCCGGGGTTCATGTATCAGCCTGCAAGGCCTGTGCGGATCAGCTCGGAGCAACCGAGATACTTGAACAGCTCGGGATCGAAGTCAAGTACTGGGGCGAGCCGCTGACAGGGATTTTAAAGAGCGAAGAGGCCTTGCTCACAGTTTAAGGGGCATCTCCTTTTCATCTGCAACTGACATAACTTGCCATGCCCGGTAATATTCCAGGGCCTTCCGGAGATTGTACCTTGGTTCTGATATTCCTCAAGGCCGGCAAGCCCGAATTACTGCCATGGAGAGCTGTACGGTATAACTTGTCCATCTCGTGTCGGGAAAGGCAGCATAACGCGTCTTCTGGTGTCCGACCGGGGTGTGTCGGAAGTGGACGCCTACCAATAGCGGCTCATGATAGAGGCCCACCCGAGAGTCTCCTTTTCCGGTTTTGGAACCCTGCAGCCGCCATTTTCGGCCGTGAATACGGCATCTAAGCCATCTATTGGCCTCGGGAACGGCCTTGACAAATTCGAGAATTTGCGTATTAAATTCATTATGAAAAACAAAACTCGGAGGGTTATGATATGATAACCATTGAAAAGGGGCATGTTTCAAGGCTGATGTTGCTTGAAGCCTATGCAGAAAAGCATGAAATAGAGGAAAAACTGAAATATTACAGAAGAATATATAATAAAACATTTAAAGAATTCGAAAAGGAGCTGAAGGACACACAAACGGAAAATTTTAAGCATTTTGATGATTACATGGAATGGAAAGCTTATAAAAAGCAGATGGAAGAATTGAACGCGCGTATAGAAGAGCTGAAAAGTGCCAATATTAAAGTTGCTTGAAGAATCCCCGATTGTGGATTCATTTGAAGTCCTTCGCTTTAGCCAATGGAATTCAGGCGCATATGTAAAACTGAAGATATACATTATTGACGGGACCCTCTTACATGTTCGTGAATATATAGATGAAAAGGAGCGCCATTATTCATTTCACTGGCAGGATGAAAATGCATGCTTAATATGCCGCTGGGATAATTCCTGGCATCACCCCTACATACAAACACATCCCCATCACAAACATGAAAGAAAAGAAGTGAAAGAAAGCCATGAAACCTCTTTGAAGGATATTTTGACATGTATTCAAAAAACGCTTCAGCCCTGACTGTCCTTCTTTCATTTATTGGCTTTCCCCATCCTGCCTGAAAGCAATGCTTGCCACGGAATCCAATATTCCGAGGCCTTCCGGAAATTGCACCATGGTACTGACAATACACCCGGCATCGATCATTGAGGCCTGCCGTTCAAGGGACATGCGGATAATATTCACTCGGCACGGGCACGAGGATCTTTCAGAAGATGGGGGTATGCTCGCAGAGTGGTGGGGGGACTCCATCCAGTATAACTCTACAGATTGGAAACTAATGCAATCCCTTCAACCTGAG
>JAGTVF010000084.1 GCA_018224315.1 Desulfobacterales bacterium
CTGCCAAATGCACCGGATGCGGGGAGTGCACAGAAGCCTGTCCCATAGAACTGCACAGTGAATATGACGCAGGACTGGCCAGCCGCAAGGCCATTTATCTGCCCTATTCCCAGACCATTCCGGGTGTGTATTCAATCACCAAATAAGGAACCGCCCCCTGCCGGGCCACATGTGCATCCCATGCAAGCGTGCAGGGCTTTATTGCCCTGACCCGGGATGGCCGCTACCAGGAGGCCCTTGAGCTCTTCAAGCGCGATCATCCCTTTCCGGGCGTATGCGGCCGGGTCTGCGACCATCCATGCGAGGAGGGCTGCACCCGGAATTCGGTTGACGCGCCGCTGCGGATCATGGATATCCACAGATTTCTGGCAGACAGGGACATGGCCGACGGCAAGCCCCATGTGCCGGCCAAAAAGGCACAGCGCGGGGAAAAAATTGCAATTGTTGGCGCCGGTCCCGCAGGCCTGACCTGTGCCTATTTTCTGGCCATTGAGGGATATGCGGTCACTGTTTTTGAAAAACTCGATGTGCTGGGCGGAATGCTGACTGTGGGCATTCCGGAGTATCGTCTGCCCCGGGATGTCACCAGGGCGGAAATCCAGGTTGTCAAAGAGCTTGGCGTTGAGTTTCAAACCGGGGTTGAAATCGGCAAAGATGTGACCATTGGCGAGCTGCGCCGGCAGGGATATAAGGCGTTTTTCATCGGTATCGGCGCCCATGAATGCCGGCATCTCAACATCGAGGGGGAAAACTGCGAGGGGGTTTATCCCGGGGTCGAATATCTGCGCGATATCAATCTGGGCGGCCGCATTGACCTGGGCGACCGGGTGGCGGTGATTGGCGGCGGAAATGTGGCCATGGACGCGGTGCGAACCGCCATTCGGACAGGAGCAAAAAACCCCTTTATCATTTACCGCAGGTCAGTGGAGGAAATGCCCACTCATGCCGAGGAAATCGAGGAGTGCCGGCAGGAGGGCATAGAACTGATGACCCTGACCCATCCCACCCGGATCATCTCGGAAAACGGCAAAGTCTGCGGAATTGAATGCATGCGCATGGAGCTTGGCCAGCCAGACGAATCCGGCCGCCGCCGGCCGGTGCCCATTGAAGGCTCCGGGTTTACCATTGAAGTCGATTCCGTGATTCCGGCCATCGGCCAGGAAATCCAATGGTCCTGCCTGACCGATGAGTGCGCCTGCAGCCTTTCTGAATGGGGCACCATGCAGGTGGACAAGACCACTTTGCAAACCAATGATCCGGATATTTTTGCAGGCGGAGACGCGGTTACCGGTCCTTCCACAGTGGTGGCGGCAGTGGGGGCGGGAAAGCAGGCCGCCATTTCCATTGACCGATTTGTCCGGGGCGAGGATCTTTACGCGGGCCGGGGCAGGCAGTGGATTGCCATGCAGGACGCGGAAACCGGAGATATTGCGGCCACAGAGCGCGCCCCCATTGCCTTGCGGGACCCGGAAACCCGGATCACCAATTTCGATGAGGTCCGGCTCGGCCTTGACGAGGATGCCGTGCATGCGGAAATAAACCGCTGCCTGCAATGCGGCGGCTGCTGCGAGTGCTATGCGTGCGTATCTGCCTGCAGGGCCGAAGCCGTAACCGTTGAAACCCACACCCAGAAGCCGGAGACATTTACCATAGAAGCCGGGGCCGTTATTTTAAATTCCGGGTTTAAGCCGTTTGATCCTTCAGGTATTGATTTTTACGGGTATAAGAAAATTCCCGACGTTGTCACCAGCCTGGAGTACGAGCGCATGCTTTCGGCCGGAGGTCCCTTTCAGGGGCACCTGAAAATGCCTTCCAACGGTATGGAGCCCCGCTCCGTGGCCTGGATCCAGTGCGTGGGATCCCGCAATACCAATTCCTGCGACAACGAGTATTGTTCCGGCGTATGCTGCATGTATGCCATTAAGCAGGCCGTGATAACCGACGCCCACCTGCCGGAGGGCGGTGAACAGACCATTTTTTACATGGACATCCGGACCCACGGCAAGGAGTTTGAGCGCTATTACCAGTATGCCGTGGAGCAAAATGTTCGCTTTATCCGGGCCAGGCCGCACACGATTCATCCGGGTCCGGACAATTCCGGGGTTTGCCTGGTATATGTCACAGAAAACGGCCGCCGTGTGGTGGAAAATTTTGACATGGCCGTGCTTTCCATCGGCATGGAAGCCCCGTCTGACGCCGCCGGCATTGCTCAGAGCGCCGGTATTGAACTTACGGAAAATCATTTTGCCAAAACCGGCAGCTTCAATCCGGGCGGCACCACCCGGGACGGCATTTATATCGGCGGCAGTTTTGCCGGGCCCATGAATATCCCCGAATCCGTGGCCCAGGCTTCATCTGCGGCAGCCGCTGCGTCCAGGTCCCTGGCGCCGGCAAAAAACACCCTGACCCGGGAGAAAAAATACCCGCCTGAAAAAAACATTGCCGGCCAGGAGCCCCGCATTGGCGTGTTTGTATGCTCCTGCGGGGTTAATATCGCAAATACCATTGATGTGGCCGCCCTGGTGGAATATGCCCTGTCCCTTCCCAATGTGGTTTTTGCGGAAAACAATATGTTCACCTGTTCCACAGACACCCAGAACATGATGGCCAAAGCCGTGGAGGAAAACAGCCTCAACCGGATTGTTGTGGCTGCCTGCTCCCCGCGGACCCATGAGCCGTTGTTCCAGGACACTTTAAAGGAGGTGGGCTTA
>JAGTVF010000085.1 GCA_018224315.1 Desulfobacterales bacterium
AAAAAAATACCGGGGCCAAAAAGGGGCAGCCGGATTTCTCCGATTTGTACACCGCGGTTCACAAATCCGTGACCAGCGGGTTTTTGTCCAATATTGCCCGGCGCAGGGAAAAAAATCTGTACTGGGCTGCCCGGCAGCAGGAGGTGATGGTTTTTCCGGGCTCCGGGCTGTTTAACAGGGCCGGGGAATGGATCGTGGCCGCAGAGATCGTGGAAACCACCCGTAAATTTGCCAGAACCTGTGCCAATATTGATCCGGCCTGGCTCGAAGCCCTGGGCGGGACCCGCTGCAAATACACCCATCTCAATCCCAGGTGGGAGAAAAAGCGCGAGGCCGTGGTGGCAGACGAGCAGGTCAGTCTCTACGGGCTGATCATCGTTTCTGCCCGGCCCGTGTTATACGGCAGAATCGATCCGGAGGCGGCCGAAGAGATCTTTATCCGAAACGCCCTGATCGAAGGGGATGTGCAGACGGTTCTGCCCTTTATGGAGCACAATTGGTCCCTGGCCGGGCAGATCCGGGACCGGGAAAACCGCATTCGCCGCAGGGAGCTCTTGGCCGGGGAGGCCGAGATGATGGCGTTTTACAAACAGCGGCTTTCCGGGGTTTTTGACATGCGCACCCTGAAAAAAAAGATCCGGGATGCGGGTTCGGATGATTTTTTGAAAATGGCTGAGCAGGATCTTATGGCCGCTGATGTAAACGCAGACGAGCTGGCCCTGTACCCGGACCAGATCCGGCTGGGAGGACAGCGGTTTTCCTGTGAATATGCCTTTAATCCGGGCGGTGACGATGACGGGGTCACCATCCGGGTGCCGGCCTCGGCCGCGGGCCGGGTGCCCGAACAGAGCACGGACTGGGTGGTGCCCGGCCTGCTGGAGGAAAAAATCACCGCCCTGATCCGCAATCTGCCCAAAAAATGGCGCAGGCAGCTGGTGCCGGTTTCTGACACGGTTTCGCAGATTATGGGCGAAATGCCCATGTATCGCGATTCTCTTGCCGGCAGCCTGAGCCGGTTTATACATGATAGATTTCATGTGGACATTCCCGCAAACGCCTGGAATGAGGCCGAGTTGCCCGATCATCTCCGGCTCCGGTTCTCCCTGGTGGATCCGGAGGGAAAGGAACTGGCCGCGGGCCGGGACCGGTCTGTTTTGACCCGGGGAGCGGCAAAAGAGGGGATCTCCGATGACCTCCAGGAGGAAAGGCAAAAATGGGAAAAACAGGGGCTTGCGGACTGGGATCTGCCGGATTTGCCGGAAATTGTTTATGTCTCCGGTGCAGATGCGCACTCATGGCCGGTGTACCCGGCCCTGGTGCCCGGGAAAACCGGGGCGGACCTGCGGCTGATAGACAACCGCAGCCGGGCCGAAGAAACCCATAAAAACGGGGTGGCCTGCCTGTATGCCCATTATTTTGCCAAATCCTTCAAGCACCTGCGCCGCAGCGTGAGTCTTCCGGCTTCGGCAAAACCCATGGCTGTGTATTTCGGGGGTGCTGACGCGGTGGCCGACCAGATGGTGCACAGGGTCCAAACCGACCTGTTTGCCGTCAATGTCCGGACCCGGGCGGATTTTTACGCCCACGGGGAGAAAAACATCAACCGGATCATGGAAATGGGCATGCAGATTCAAAAGGCTGTGCTCCGGGTGCTTGAGGCCCATCACAAAACCCGGCAGCAGATCCACGGCTTTGAAACCCGGCATTCAAAGACCGGCCCGGACCCCGGATTTCTGGCGCAGCTCCGTACCCGGATGTCCCAGCTGGTGCCGGAAAATTTCATTGAGCTCTATGATACAGAGACCATGGCCCATCTTCCAAGATACCTGGAGGCTTTGGGCTTAAGGGCTGAGCGGGGGATCAATGATCCGGACAAGGAAAGGGCAAAGGCCGCGCGCCTGGCTGTATTCGAGGATCTTCTCACCGAGCTGATCCGGTCTTTGGACGAATCGGCATCCGCGGAAAAACGCCGGCAGGTGGAGGCCTTTTTCTGGATGATCCAGGAATTTGCGGTGTCTTTGTTTGCCCAGGAATTAAAAACCGCAGTGCCGGTTTCTGAAAAACGGCTCAAGCAGATGTATCAGGAAATCAAGCGAATGACCTAGGAAAAAGGTTCCAACCCCCTAGATGGGTCCCGGATCAGGTTCCGGTACCAGGCGGCTTGTTTGAATTTTCCCCGTTTTTCACATCCCTGGGCGTAAATCCGGCATTTTTCCGAAAGTGCGGCTGCCGCGGCCCGGTATTGTCCGGGACTCAGCCGGCCCGAGGCCATGATGTGGCAGATGGCGGCAATCCGGTAGCAGTCCAGCCCGGGCCGGGCCGAAAGCTGATCTGGGTGTCCGCCCCGCTTGACGATTAAGGGCGTGGAAATCAGGCCCACGGGTTCGGCGCAGGTGATTTTCAGCCACAGGTCATAGTCCTCGCATGCGGGCAGGGCCTCGTTAAATCCGCCGTGGCACTCAAGCAGGGATCTGTGCAGCATGACCGCAGAGGGGCTGATCAGGCAGAGCCAGAGGGAGGGTTCGAAAATATGGCCCTGCTGTTTTTGGTGCCGCCGGCCCGGATTCACGCGCCTGCCATTGCGGATCCAGAGTTCTTCTGTCTGGCAGATGCGCATGTCCGGGTTTGCGGCAAACCAGGACATCTGCCGGGCCAGTTTTCCGGCAAGCCAGTGGTCATCCGAATCCAGAAATGCGATCCATTCGGCTGCGGCCGCGCGTACACCCTGGTTTCTTGCAGCACTGACCCCGGCGTTTGCCTGGCGGATGACGCGGATTTGCTCCCCGTAGGCCGAAAGCATCCGGCCGGTGTCATCAGTGGAACAGTCATCAACCACAATGAGTTCAAATGGCGTATACTCCGGGGCCAGCACCGAGTCCACGGCTTCGGCGATAAACTCCTGCCGGTTGTAAACCGGGATGATC
>JAGTVF010000086.1 GCA_018224315.1 Desulfobacterales bacterium
GCAGCTTTCTCAATGGATACCGCATCTTCGGCCTCGATCCGGATGTGATCAAACCATGGAATCACCCCGAAGGCGGGCTTTTTTGTTTTTTCCGCAAGCCATGCCAGGCCGTCTGAAAACAAACCCGGATCGCCCCGGAACCGGTTGATCATAAATCCGGCAATTTGGTCGGAAAAATCCTGGGGCAGGCATTGGAATGTGCCGATGATCTGGGCAAACACCCCGCCCTTGTGGATGTCTGCCACCAGCACCACGGGCGCATCCGCATATTCGGCCATGGGCAGATTTACACAATCCCGGTCCATGAGGTTGACCTCGGCACATGAGCCGGCGCCCTCCATGATCACGGCATCGCACCTGCTGCGCAGCCGGTCAAGGGCTGCGGCCGCTGTTTTGAAAAGCGCGTTTTTTTCCCGATAATAATGTGCCGCCTTCTGATGGCCCGTGGCCTTTCCCATGACCACCACCTGGGAGCCGTTGTCGCCTGCGGGTTTTAACAGCACCGGGTTCATGTCCACATGCGGGGCGGTTTTGGCCGCCTCTGCCTGCACAATCTGGGCCCGGCCCATTTCCAGGCCTTCCGGGGTGACCCCTGAGTTGTTGGACATGTTCTGGGCTTTAAAGGGCATCACACGAAACCCCCGGTTTGCCAGGACCCGGCACATGGCCGCGGCCAGCACGCTTTTGCCCACTTCAGAGCCGGTGCCCAGAAAGGCAAGACACGGTGCGGGTTTTGTTTTTTTTGTCATTTCTGTCCTGCTGCATCAAATTGGAGTTGGTATTTTGCGCCATAACCCCTGGGCGTGATCATGTGAGCCCCGGAGACAAAGGTGTGGCTGTTTCCCACAAAAACCGTTGTCTGCATGTCCGCCTGCGTGCAGTCCAGATCTGCCAGGGTGGTCAGAACAATGTTTTGATTTTCCCGCATGGCCGAGGTGACAAGCCCCACCGGCGTGTTTCCGCTCCGGTGCTGCAATAGGATCTGTTTGGCCGAATCAAGCTGCCAGTTGCGTTTTTTGCTTCTGGGGTTGTAGAGCACAACGACAAAATCAGCTGCGCCTGCGGCATGCAGACGCTTTTCAATCAGATCCCAGGGCGTGAGCAGGTCGCTTAGGCTGATCGCGCAGAAATCATGCATCAACGGCGCCCCCAGAAGGGCCGCGCCCGCGCTCAGCGCTGCAATGCCCGGGACCACCTCTACAGACACCTGCCCGGTACCTGTTCCAACGGGCACCTGGTTTTGGATGCAGACTTCAAAGACCAGGCCGGCCATGGCGTATATGCCCGGATCACCGCTGCAGATCAGTGCGCAGCTCCGGCCGGCCTGCACGGTCTCCACGGCCTGCTGCACCCGGTCCACCTCCCGGGTCATGCCCGTGGAAATGACCTTTTGGTTTGTGATCAGGGGCTTTACCAGTTCCATGTAAGTGGTGTAGCCGCACACCACCTGCGCGCTTTCAATGACCTGTTTTGCCCGCAAAGACATGTGCTCCGGGCCGCCGGGCCCGATGCCTACAATAAAAAGTCCAGGGCCGCCACTGCCACTGTGGTGTTTTGGGTCTTCTGTTTGGGTACCAGAATTTGCCCGGACCGGGCGGCTTTGATGGCTGCTGCTTCGCATATGCTCTTGACTCCCATGTATTTTTCAACTGTTTCAGACGGTGTGGGCACGTCTTTGATTTCAGCCAGCTGGGCCCGACTGTAGCCTGTAAGGGGGCGGGCAAAATGCCGGGCCATTTCCCGGAGCCCGGGTTCGTGCGTTTTTTCACAAATGGTGGCAAATTCCCGGATGCTTTTCACCGAAAGCCGGTGGCGTGCAAATGCCGAGTACACGGCGTCGCACAACTGAGCGGCGTCTGTGCCGCTGTTTAGCCCCACGCCCACGCAAAGAGAGGCCGGGCGCAGCACAAGCACGTTTTCCGGCAGATCAGGGCAATAATGACTGACGTATATGCCCGGCCGGCTGCCAAATTCCGGGCTGTCAATGGTCCGGGTCCATGAACCGAGGCCTGGATCCAGCACCTGGTAGGGATCATAGCGCAGCACGGTTTTGCCGGAAATCAAGGCCATGCTCACCGCCCGGACCGCTTCCGGGTTATCGGGTGTCAGGCCGTGTTGTTTGGCCAGCAGATCCACTGCCGGCACCCCGGCGCGGTCTGTGGCCGTGGTGATCACCGGGACCGCCCCGGTGATTTCCGCAATTTTTTCAGCCCAGGCGTTTGCCCCTCCCAGATGCCCGGAAATCAGGCTGATGGCAAAGGCAGCCGATTCATCCACGGTGACAACAGCCGGATCAACGTGCTTGGAATCCAGCAGAGGGGCGATCATGCGCACGGCAATGCCTGCGGCCATGACAAACACATGGGCGTCATAGGACCGAAAATGTTTTTCCACTGCCCCGGCCAGGCTGTCAAAACCAATGGCATCCCCGGGGCTGCCTGCGTTTTTGCCGGCATAAATGGTTACGTTTTCAAGATCGCCGGCAATGCGCCGGGCAATCCCCGCGCCTTTGGGCGTGACAACCCAAACCGCGATCCCGGGTTTTTGGTTATTTGGATCCATGGCCCTTGCGGTATCCGTGGGTAAAGGTTTTGTCATAGAGCTTGGATGCGGAAAAATCCCGGTTTTTCTGGGCCTCTAAGGCCGGTCCGGCAATGACCAGGGCCTGGCGGGAAATTTGGGCATCTTTCATGCTTTTTTCCAGGTCTCCGGCTTTTGTCCACAGGATCTTTTCATCCTTGTGCGAGGCCCTGAAGACCACGGCCACAGGGGCATCCGGTCCGTAGTTGGCTGAAAGCACATCCTGGAGCTTGTCTGCAAGACCTGCAGACAGGTAGACGGCCATGCTGGTCTGGTGGGCGGCCAGGGCGGCCAGGTTTTCTTTTTCCGGAACCGGGGTGCGGCCCTGCATACGCGTTAAGATCAGGCTTTGGCTGACTTCCGGCAGGGTGTATTCCACCTTCAGGGCCGCTGCCGCGGCAAAAGCCGCAGTCACCCCGGGGATAATGCGGCAGGGCACGCCCTTTTGTTCCAGGACCCGCAGCTGTTCGGCAATGGCCCCGTACAGGGACGGATCTCCCGAGTGCAGCCGCACCACCCGGTCGCCGTTGAAGTGCGCATCCGCCATCATATCCACAATGGCTTCCAGGTCCATTTTCGCACTGTTTTCCACGCGGGTGTTTTTGCCGGTCCATGCAAGTACGGCATCGGGAACAAGTGATCCGGCATAGACCACCAGATCGGCACTTTGCAGCGCGTGCATTCCCTTTACGGTGATCAGCTCTGGATCACCCGGCCCGGCTCCCACAAACTGCACTGGGTATTGGGTCATTGTTTCAATTCCTTTTTTTTAGCTTTATCGCATTCTCAAGGTTTTTCACCGGTTACAACAAAAACCGGGTTGTGTGCGGCCATGCGCATGCCCGCAGCCATTTGCGAAGATCGGCTGATTTGAACCTGGACCACTTCTGCGGCAAATCCGAGATGTTTTAAAACAGACAGGCATGTGCCGAGATTTTCCAGGACCACCACATTGATCACAATCCTGCCCCCCGAAGCCAGCCGGGGACAGGCCCTGGTGAGGATTTCTCCGATGTCTTTTCCACCGCCGCCCACAAATATTCGGTTCGGATCGGGCAGATCTTGAATTGCCGCAAAAATGTCATCTTCCACCACTTCCACCCGGTTCGGGGCGAATTTTTCCGCATTTGTGCGGATATCTGCGGCCCGGTTTGGATTTTTTTCCACCGCATAAATCCGGCCGGCGCTTACGAAAAAAGCCGCCTCAATTGCCACGGACCCGCTTGCCGCCCCAAGGTCCCAGAACACGTCCCCGGGCCGGGGGCAAAGCTTTGAAAACACCACCGCCCGGATTTCCGCCTTGGTGATCATGCCCTGTTTGTGGGCGTAGCTGTCTTCGGGCAGACCGAAAAAAAGACCCGGGCCGGGCCGGGGGGCGGCTTTGGGATCGAGTATCACAACATTGGGCGTGCGCCAGGTCTGCCGTACCGCATGGCGGATGTCCGGGTTGTGGATGCACTCATCTTTGCTGCCCATGCGTTCGGCAACCCAGATATCCACATCATTGGAAAAGTCCTGCACCACCATTTGGGCCACCCGGTCCGGGCTGTTTTCCGGGTCGGTGAGCACAAACGCCGGTTTTGCCGCGGCCAGGGCCCGGAAAAGGGCGTGCCGGCCGTCTCTTGCGTGCAGGCTCACGGCCGCGGCCTCCTGCCAGGAGCGATTGATACGCGAAAAGGCGGCTGCCATGGACGAGATGTTGGGATAAACCGTCACTGCATCGCCGCCGAAATGCCGGATCAGGGTGGTGCCGATGCCGTAGAAAAGCGGATCTCCGCTTGCCAGCACGGCCACTGTCCCGGATTGCACAAAGGTTTCAATATCGGCCAGCACCCCGGACATGGGCGAATCGATTTTGCGCTTTTTGGCCCGATGATCGGCAAACCAGTTGAGATGGCGCTCCGTGCCCACCAGAAAGTCTGCATTTTCAATGACTTCCAGGTGCCTTTGGGACAGGTCGGCCCGGCCCATGCCCATGCCCACAGCGTGTATGCGGTTTTTCATAATGCCCCTTTCGCCTCTGTGCGGTCTGCGCACACACCGCCGTCATAATCAAATATAATTGCGCGGATTTTCAGGTCCGAACCGGCAAAGCCGGCAGCCGAAGCCATCATGCGCCCGGCCGTGTCTGCAAACACTTCCGGGCAGTGCTCCCGGAGCATGAAAAATGCCTCCCTGGCGGTGTTGGCTCCTGCCACCTGTTGGGCCGATGTTTTGTCCGGGCATTGCTTTCGCACCCATCCGGCAAGGGTTTCCAGTCCCATGCGGGATTTGGCTGCGTGTGTATGGGGGGCTCCCTGGGCCATTTTTAGGGCCTTGCCGAAAAATACGGCCAGCACCACCCGGGTGAACCCGTAATCGCGGGCCATGTGCATGGATTTTTCAAAATAGTCCCCGATCTGGACAAAGGCCGGCTCCGGCAGATCCGAAAACAAGGCCTGGGCGTAACGCTCGCTTCTGCGTCCCGTGGTGCACACTACAATATCGGTTCCTGCGGCCCTGGCTACGGACATGGCCGAGGAGATGGTGGCAATGTAGGCTTCATGGCTCATGGGTTTGACCACCCCGGTGGTGCCGAGAATGGAGATGCCGCCGATAATTCCGAGCCGGGCGTTTAATGTGTGCTTTGCGATTTTCTCTCCTTCGGGGACAAAAATTTCAATGGCCGCCCCCCGCGCATCTGCGAAATCATCCAAAACCTGTCTGACCGACTGCCGGATCATTTTTTCCGGCCCGGGATTGATGGCCGGGCTGCCCGGGGCCTTTTCCAGCCCGGGCCGGGTAATACGGCCAACACCCGTCCCGCCGGTGATCACAAGTCCTTTTCCCGGCGCCAGGAGCCTGACCCGGGCGCCGATTTCGGCTCTATGCGTGGCATCCGGGTCATCGCCGGCATCCTTGATCACAGTGGCTGAGGCAGTGACGCCATCTTCAACAGTGCACCGGTGCACGGCAATGTTGATGAAATCCCCGGTCAGAAGGGCCACCCTGACTTCAGCGGGTGGGTGTGTGTCTATCAGCGCCAGCACAGCCGCCTTTGCCGCAGCCGCGGCAGCGGTCCCGGTGGTAAAACCGGCTTTGAGTTTGCGTCTGGATTTTTTGCCTGTCACTTGACCTCACATCCTGCCATTTGAAAGGGGTTTTATCCCAAAACACAATAAATTGCGGAGACCGCGATCAGGCTTGCCACCCGGAAAAACTGGCCCATCAGCAGCAACTGGGCCCCGGTTTTGGGCTGGAAAATGCCCATGTAGCGCGGCAGCTGATGGCGCAGGGCCCGGACCGGAAATGCGATGATATTTCCGGCGATCAGCGCGATCACGGTCTGCTTGACAGTGATCACGCCCTGGTCGAGCAGGGCACCGGCTGCGGCAAACCCGGAAGTGAATTCTGCCACAAAGCTTAAGATCACCACGGAAAAGGCCTCCACGGGCAGGGCCTGGAGGGTTACAGCATGGGCCATCCAGGTGCGAATGGCCTCAAATGCCCCCAGACCGACTGCAAAATATACGGCCGTGTAAATGGGCACCACATATGTGAGAATGGCGGCAAAACGTCCGGGCAGCCGTTTTTTCAACACCGCCCAGGCCCCTTTCTGCTCCGCTTCGGTCTGCCGGAACTTGTCTGCCTGCTCATCATTTCCGGCAGCCGGGGCAACAAAGATCCGGCCCCAGATGACAAAACCCATTGTGCGCAAAAGGGTGGCGGCCAGGGTCAGTGCGAAATAGATCAGACCGGCGGTCTTTGTCAGGGGCACCACGATGAAAAAAGTCGTGGGCAGATGCAGGAAATAGGCCGGCAGCTGGTTGATAAAATTGGTGAGAAACATCTGCTGCCGGGTGATTTTGCTGTCATTGTAAAAATCCACCAGCATGGAATTGGCCGCCACCCCTGAAAAAAAGGCCGTGGAAAAAGCTGCGCTGCAGCGTGTGCCCAGGTTGGCATAGGAAAAAAGCGGTGCTGCCACCGCACCCAGCCGCCGGGTCCAGCCCCTGGATTCAATCACCTGGGCCACGGCCAGGCCGATTCCGATAAACATACAGAGCCGGGCCAGGGGAATGGCCAGCCGGTCTGCGGCCACCCCGGGCGTGATGGTCTCGATTGCCGCCATGCCGGCGGCCGCCATGACCGCTGATATCCCCAGGGATATAGCCAGCCGTCGGTATTTGGGTTGTGCTGCCTTTTTACTCATGTCCGTTTTTTTTCCCGGAGAAAATCAGGGTCCAGTAGTCCGGGCGCGCAGTTTCAAAATCGTTGATATTTTGAATGATCCGCTCTTCGGGCAGGCTGCAGGAGACGATTCCCACGGAGTTTTCCCGCCATCCCCGCTCATCAATGGCCCGGGTGATGTCTGCGGCGTTTTTGTAGGCTTTTAAAAATACCACGTTGTCCGCATAATCGCCCATCTCCCGGAGCTTGCCGCCCCCCTGGCAGCCTGATACGATCAGCAGGGACTGCTCGCCTTCGGCCAGGGGCCGCTGCAGGCGTGCGGCTGCCGCATGATATGATGTTATGCCCGGCACTGCAACCGTTGGTGCATCCGGTGCGATCCGCCGGAGGTGTCTGGCCAGGTAAGAGTAGGTGGAATAGGTCAGGCAGTCGCCAAGGGTTATAAACGCGGCATTTTTGCCCTGATCCAAAGTTTGGGCCACGATTTGCGCGTTTTTCTCCCAGGCCTGTTTCAACACCTTTTCATCCTTGCTCATGGGAAATCCCAGATTATGGATCTCCGCGCTGTCCGGGATATGGGGCCGGGCAATGGAGACCGCCAGGCTGTAATCGTTTTTGGTAGAACTGGCCGTGTAGACCACATCCATCTGCGCCAGGATCCGGACCGCCTTGAGGGTGATCAGCTCAGGGTCTCCGGGGCCCACGCCGATGCCGTAAAGTGTTCCATATGGGTTTTCCATAACTATTCTCCTTTTTCAGCCGCCAGACTCAGCAGGGCGTTGATCACGGCTGCGGCCACGGCTGATCCGCCTTTTCTGCCGATGTTGGTGATATGGGGCAGATCCAGTTCCGCCAGCATCTGTTTGGATTCAGCCGCGTTGACAAATCCCACGGGTAGTCCCACTACCAGGGCCGGTGCGGTACGTCCGGCCCGGACCTGCTCGATGATGCGCATAAGGGCGGTGGGCGCGTTTCCCACCACAAAAATGCCCCCTTTGACCTGATCTGCGGCCGCATCCACTGCTGCGGCAGCCCGGGTGCTGCCATTTGCATCGGCCTGTTTTTTCACTTCCGGATCAGTCATTAAGCAATCCACCCGGCAGCCGAATCGGGCGGCATCGGTTTTGCGGATCCCGGCTTTGGCCATGTTGGTGTCCGTGACAATGGCACGTCCGGTTTGTATGGCGCGGATCCCGGCGGATATGGCCTCCGGGTGGAAGCGTATGCTCTGCAGATACTCGAAATCCGCGCTGGTGTGGATCATACGCGAGACAATGCGCCACTGTGCGGGTGCAAACCCGTGAGAGCCGGCTTCCGTTTCGATGATGGAAAAACTTAACTCTTCAATTTCATAAGGTTTCATGAATATTTTTCCTTTTGTTTTGAAATTCTGCACATGCGTTTGCAAAGTGCCGGCCAATCTGCGGCCGGCTCCGGAAATGCAGGTGCACGTAGCTGCCAAGACACTGGTTTGTCAGCCAGCCCGGGGCGGTGCGGTTTTTGCCCGCACGGTCAGCGGTTTCATAGACGTCCCGGCCTGTCTGCGCCGCCTTTGAATCCCGGATAAAAGAATAATGAAACTCATGGCCGCGCATCACCGTGCCTGCAGGGCCCAAAGGGGTGTTTTCCAGAAACCGGATCTGCCGGTAGCCAAGGGCGCAAAGCCGTTTTGCCATTACTGTCTGAAATGCAAATACGCCGGCCATTTCAAAAATCCGGCCGTTTTGGTCTTCTATGCTTTTGCACAAATACATAAAGCCTCCGCATTCGGCGTATACCGGCATGTCCGCCCGGGCTGCCGCCAGCATGGCCCGGCGTATGGGCAGATTTTCAGACAGGGCTTTGGCGTACAATTCCGGGTATCCCCCGCCGAGATAGATGCCATGGATGTCTTTTGGCAGGTCTGCATCGTTGACTGGGGAGAAAAAAACAATTTCGCATCCGTGTTCTTCAAGTACGTCCAGGTTGTCCTGATAATAAAAGCAAAAGGCCGGATCCCTTGCCACGGCCACCCGAACGGCAGGTTCGGGCCGGGGCCGGTCTGCATGCTGTTTTAACGGTATTTCGTCAAGTCCGGTAATCAGCCCGTCCAGATCTATGTGCGTGGAGACAAGATCGGCCAGGGCATGGATTCTTTGCTGGCAGACCACCTTGTCTTCTGCGGTGAAAAGCCCCAGGTGCCGCTCGGGGATCGCGGCATTGGCATCCTTGGGGATCGCCCCCAGCATGGCAATGCCGGGGACATCTTCCATGGCTTCTTCCAGATACCGGATGTGTGCCGGACTGCCCGCGTTGTTGGCCACAACCCCGCAAAAGCGCACTTTTGGATCAAATTCCACAAACCCCTTGACCAGGGCAGCAAAGCTTCTGGCCATCCGGCCGGCATCCACCACCAAAAGCACCGGCAGGCCCAGCCATTTGGCCATCTGAGCGGTGGAGCCGGCCTCGGATGCCCCGGAAAAACCGTCATATAAACCCATGACCCCTTCGACCACGGCCATGTTGGCACCGGTTGCGCCCCTGGCAAAGATTTCCAGGTTCGTGTCCTGCTCCAGCATCCAGCCGTCCAGGTTGCGCCCGGGCTGTCCGGTGATTTCCCCGTGCAGGCCCGGGTCAATAAAGTCCGGGCCGACCTTGAAGGCTGCGGTGTCAATGCCCTTTCTTGTCAGGGCGGCGAGCAGGCCCAGGGTGACGGTGGTCTTACCGCTGCCGCTGGCCGGCGCAGCTACCACTATTCCTTTGATCTTTTTTGTATCCATAAGCTTTTTCCATTAGCGTGCGTATTTTTTTAAATTGCGCAAGCCTTGATCCTGGACTGATTACGGCCTCAACTAAATCCTTCAGTGCAAGCAACTTCAAAAAATGTTGCCATTATCGTCTTTTCCCGGGCTTTGTTCCCCGGTGGACGTTTCCAAGGAAGTTCTGCTGTCGGGGTCTGTTTTTGAAGCGACATTGAGCGTTTTTTCGTAAAAACGGTCAGGAGCGAAAAAACTGACCCCGGCAGCAGGGCTTCCTTCCTGATATGCATCAAGCCGTGTAAAAGCTTTGCAGCTTCACAAACCACCCCGCCGCCCCTTGCCCGACCCCCGTCAGAACCGGAACAACACAAGAAAAACTGCATCCAAACCCCAAACCGCTTAAAAAGCCTAATTTA
>JAGTVF010000087.1 GCA_018224315.1 Desulfobacterales bacterium
CATCCGGGGATTTTTAAAACCCGGCTACAGTTTTTTCAGCCTGTTGAGCCGAAGCATACTCCGGGCCCTCAATGCTCAACCGGCAATGACAAACGCCGGCCCCAAAATTTTTGCTGCAAAAACCGGGCTTGTCTTTACCTGCGGGATCGGCCTGCTGTATTTTCTGGATATGGCCGCAGCAAGCAATGTCTTTGCAGCAATTCTGGGGCTTTTTGCCTTTCTTGAGGCGGCCGCGGGTTTTTGCGTGGCCTGCCGGCTTTATCCCTTCATGCCGGACTTTGTCAAATAGGCGGGTTGCATCCTTGTGAAGAACCAGACCACCAAAGACAGGCCGCAACGAATCCTGGACACAGCACTGCTGCTGTTTTACAACAGCGGCTATTTCAACACCTCGGTGCATGACATCCAGCACGCCGCAGATGTGAGCATCGGATCGATTTATCACCATTTCGGCAACAAGCAGGGAATCGCCCGGGCTCTCTACCATCACCTGGCTGATCAGATGACCGAAGCAGTCTTTCAGATCATGGCGGAAAATGCGGGGCTTTACCGACAGGGCCGGGCATTTTTGGACTACCTTTTTGCCATGGCCGAAACCGCGCCTGCGGCCATGCACTACATTCTATGTGCCAGGCACCAGGAATTCATGCCCGGGGAAAAATCCATCTGCTCTTCAAAACCCTTTGAGCGAATACAGCAAAGGATCCGCCAGGCCATGGATCAGGGCGAAATCCGGAAACTGGATCCCGCCATCGCCTCAGCCGCCCTCTTTGGCGGGGCCATACGCCTCATTCACCTTCGCCTGGACGGTGTGCTTGACCGCCCCCTGTCAGATTGCGCGGCCGAAACCTGGCAGTGCGCCTGGCGATGCGTTGCGCTGCAATAGAATCAGATATACCTGCCTGACCAGGCGGCAATGATGCCGTCGGCATAAGACCAGCCGGTTTTTCCATAACATTTTTCCCATCCTTACAATTGTTTGACTGATGACGCCGCAAGGTTAACTTCTTTAAAAGAGATGGCAAGAAACAATCACTCCTGCTTTAAAGGAAAAATGCAGATGGAACACAAATATGATGCAATCGTGGTGGGGGCCGGACTTGCCGGGCTCCGTGCAGCCATCGAACTGGGGGAAAACAGCAGAGTTGCCGTAATCAGCAAAGTTTTCGCAACCCGCTCTCATTCGGGTGCGGCCCAGGGGGGAATCGGCGCAGCCGTTGGAAACCAGGAGGAAGACAACTGGCAATGGCACATGTTTGATACCGTTAAGGGCAGCGATTATCTGGGTGATCAGGATGCCATTGAGATAATGGCCAAAGACGCCCCCAGGACCATTTATGAACTCGAGCACATGGGCGTGCCTTTCAACAGGACATCTGAAGGCAAAATCGCCCAGCGGGCCTTTGGGGGCCATACCCGCAACTTTGGGGAAAAGGCCATAAAAAGGGCATGCTTTGCCGCAGACAGGACCGGCCGGGTCATTCTCGATACCCTCTGGGAAAAAAGCCTCAGGGCGGGAATCGACTTTTTCAACGAGTTCCAGGTCCTCGGCCTGCTCATGGAAGACGGCAAATGCTGCGGAGCGGTGGCCTATGAACTTTTAACCGGCCAATTCCACACCTTTCACTCAAAGGCCTTGCTTCTTGCCACCGGCGGTGCGGGAAAAATTTACCGGACCACTTCCAACGCCTTTGCCTCCACGGGCGAAGGCCTCTCGATAGCTTTCAGGGCCGGGGCCCTGCTGGAAGACATGGAATTTGTACAATTCCATCCCACCGGAATCTACAAACTTGGAATTCTCATCAGTGAAGCCGCCCGGGGCGAAGGCGGCATCCTGCGCAACCGGGACGGAACCCCTTTCATGGAACAATACGCCCCCAAAATCAAGGATCTCGCCCCCAGGGATCTGGTTTCGCGCTGCATGACAGAAGAAATTCTTGCCGGCCGCGGAATCGATGGAAAAGATTATCTTCACCTGGATCTAACCCATCTGGGAAAGGAAGTACTGGATTCCAAACTGTCGGAAATTTCGGGTTTTGCAAAAACCTATGCCGGAATCGATCCCGCTGCGGAACCGATTCCGGTTGTCCCGACATGCCACTACATGATGGGCGGCATTGCCACCGATTATGACGGCAGGGTGCTTGCAGATGACAAAAAAACACCTGTTTCCGGCCTTTATGCCGCCGGAGAATGCGCCTGTGTATCCGTGCACGGCGCCAATCGCCTGGGGTGCAACTCTTTGCTCGACACGCTGGTATTCGGCAGAAGGGCGGGAAAAGAGATAAGAAACTTCATTGCAAAAGAAAATCTGCATACCGCATCTGCCGGCCAGGCAGATGAAATAACAGGCCGGATATCCGCCCTTCTGGCCTCCAAAGGCACGGAAAATCCGGGTGAAATCCTTATAGCGCTTCAAAAGGCGATGATGGACAATGTTGCTGTGTTCAGGACAAAACAGGGCCTCAACGACGCACTTTTAATAATTGAAGGACTGGAGCGGCGCTATCAAAACGTCAAAGTGGTGGATAAGGGATGCTGTTTTAACCGAAACCTTCTGGAGGCAATCGAACTCGGCCACATGCTCGAAATTGCAAAAGTGGTGGCA
>JAGTVF010000088.1 GCA_018224315.1 Desulfobacterales bacterium
AGCACCATCTTTTAGAAAGTAAAAACGCGGACTCTGGGATCCCGCATCAGAGCCGTCATTGCATATTCTCAGATCAAATAGATTTTCAGCATGACCTGCGAAAAGCCTTGCGGCTGTCAGCAGACTTATCAGGAATTCAGCATGTTGGCGCCTTGTAAAATTTGCACGATTGTTCTGTAGGCTTATTTTATGATTAACGCGGGTGCTTCCAAAAACCCAGGTTTTGACCAAAGGGGAAGCCAACGCTGTTGAATTGTGTCAAAACGGTTTTTGCCAATAGCCGGCCATTTGATAATACCATCACCATTGCCTTGATAGTTACACTGTGAGAACTCTGGATAAAATGCAATGAGCGAGATCACCCCCTTTGTTATCGAAGTAAGCGATGCGGATCTGGAAGATCTGGGAAAAAGGCTTGCATTGACACGATGGCCGGATAAGGAAACGCCTGATGACTGGTCGCAAGGGATTCCGCTGGCATATATGAAGGAGATCCATGACTATTGGATAAACGGTTATAATTGGCGCACCATGGAATCCCGGCTTAACCAATGGCCTGGATTTAAAACAGTGCTTGACGGGCTCGGCATCCATTTTCTGCACATCAGATCCAGGCACGAAGATGCACTGCCTTTGATTCTGACCCACGGCTGGCCCGGTTCGATTGTCGAATTCCACAAAGTGATCGAACCGCTGACCGACCCGGAAGCTCATGGCGGCCCGGCAAGCGATGCCTTCCATCTGGTTTGCCCCACCCTGCCCGGCTTCGGCTTTTCAGACAAACCAACAGCGCCCGGCTGGAATATCGATCGTATCGCAACGGCCTGGAATGATTTGATGGTGCGGCTGGGCTACAAGCGCTATGTTGCACAGGGCGGCGATTGGGGCTCGATGGTGACCAGCACCATCGGGACCCAGAATCTGGGCAATTGTATCGGTCTGCACATGAACATGCCGATGGCGCGGCGGGACCCGGACACCATGGGAGAGCTCTCAGAATTGGAACAAGAAGCCATGGCGGCCATGAGGTTCTATCAGGATCAGGATTCCGGTTATTCCAAGCAACAAAGCACCCGACCCCAGACGCTGGGTTACGGGCTTGCCGATTCGCCCGCAGGCCAGGCCGCATGGATCCTGGAAAAATTTTATCAATGGATGGATTGCAACGGCCACCCGGAAAACGTCCTCACCCGGGATGAACTGCTTGACAATGTCATGATGTACTGGCTGCCCAACGCCGGGGCGTCTTCGGCGAGAATTTACTGGGAAAGCTTCGGCAATATAAATCTCGACCCTGTGGCGCTGCCAGCCGGCTGCAGCATTTTTCCAAAAGAAATTTTCAAAATCTCCGAGCGTTGGGCACAAAAACGGTTCCCCAACTTGATTCATTTTAATGTACTTTCAAAAGGCGGTCACTTTGCCGCCTTTGAGCAGCCGGAGCTTTTTGTTGAGGAAATCAGGACCTGTTTTCGGGGTCTCCGCATATAAAATATGGGCTGAAGCAATGGCCGGGACAGAGCATCTGCTTTGTTGTCCCTGCTGACAGGTTCGGCCGATTGGGAGAGACGAACATGAACAAAATCGCAACGATTCTGACACTCCTGATTTGCGCTCTTGGAGTTATTTTTTTTATGACAAATGGCGCCCCTGCATTCGGTGCCGACACAAACGCTTCCAGGAAAGAAAACGAGGATAATTTCCGGCAGCAGCGAATGAAAATGATTCGGCAGCAGCTCATGGCGAGGGGAATTGAGAACCCGGAAATCCTTGCCGCATTTGAAAAAGTCCCGCGGCACAGCTTTGTTCCTGAAGGGCTGAAAAAGTATGCTTACCAGGACCGCCCCCTTCCCATCGGAGAAGGTCAGACCATTTCCCAGCCTTATATCGTTGCCCTGATGACCCTGAACATTGAACCGAACAAAACCGACCGGATTCTGGAAATAGGCACTGGTTCCGGCTACCAGGCGGCAATACTCGCAGAACTTTCTGAGCGGGTCTACACCATAGAAATCATTGAGTCCCTGGCTGAATCGGCACGCAGGACCTTATCAGAGACAGGCTATGAAAACGTTCACGTCAAAACAGGCGACGGCTTCAAGGGATGGCCCGAGCATGCGCCTTTTGATGCCATAGTGGTTACCTGCTCCCCGGAGAAGGTGCCCGAACCTTTAAAAGAGCAACTTGCCGGAGGCGGGCGCATGGTGATTCCGATCGGCCAGGACCATGATCAGCATCTTGTGGTTCTCAAAAAACAAGAGGGACAACTTATAGAAAAACAGATTCTTCCGGTTCGTTTCGTTCCCATGGTGGATGAAAACGGCAGAACCTACTAAATGCCCGTGCTGAAATGTTGATGGATCTTTAGCGGTCAGAGAAATTGTTCTTCGAAATTTCAGGGGTCTATAGTGCCCCGTGAAACAGATCTTTTTGCATTTACCTCAGCAGCAGGTTTTGTTACCTGTAAAAATATATCTTTTTAATCGACGTTTGAAATCTGCCTGATGCAGATTTATCAATCCGCCAACGGGCGCATTATAAGCCTTGAGCCAAAAGGCCTGTAATGCGTTTTATTTTTTCTAAAAGCATCCGAAAAGGATATTAGGCCATTTTAAGATGGAATGCAAAAAATTACGGGCAATACCACAATGCGGGGTTCCCCATAGCCTGGAGAAAGCATGAGAAACAAAAAGGACAACTCCAAAGCGACGCGTTTCCAAACAAATAAAACCGGCCCCCCCGATTACGGCCAAATCCGGGACCAGGCCCAACAAAAGGTCCGGGCCATAAAGCCCCCTGCCCTGGAATCCATGACGCGCAAAGAAATCCTGCAAATGGTTTATGAACTACAGGTAAAAAAGATTGAGGCGGATGTAGAGCTCCAACAATTGCGCAGCGAACTTGAAGAAAGGGATGATCAGGCTGAGCTGTTCAGGATCATCTCCGAAAATATGCTGGATATGGTCGCGCTGACCGATATGGAAGGAAATTTTACTTTTGCAGGAAAATCCCATGAAATCCTGGGTTACAAGCCCGGTTTTTTGATCGGGAAAAATGTGATGGATTTTGTGCATCCTGAAGATCTCCAGCATGTACGGAAGGAATTCGGTGAGTTTTTTGCAACAAGCCATCCCCGCAGAGTCGAGTATCGATACAAATGCGAAGACGGCCATTACCTCTGGCTTGAAACCGTGGGAAATTTTCTTAGAGATGAAAGTGGTGCGCCTCAGAAAATCGTATTCAGTTCAAGAGATATAACCAATCGCAAACAGGCCGAACAGCAGTTAAAGGAAAGTGAAGAGCGCTTTTCAAAGGCGTTTCGATCAAGCCCCGGCCCCCAGGTCATCTCGGATATTGACGCCGGGGAGTTCATTGACGTCAATGATCGCTGGGTGGAAATGCTCGGCTATACCAGGCAAGAATTGATCGGGCGGTCTTCAAAAGAGGTTGGCATCTGGGCGGATCCCGGCGAACGCGACCGCATTGTGCAGAAACTGCACAAAAACGGTTTTTTTAGGGATGAACCCATTGAGTTCAAAACAAGTGCCGGCGGCACTGTTTATGCTCTCTGGTCCGCCGAAGCAATCACCCTTGGCAACCGCCATGTCATGCTGTCAATGATTTATGACAGAACCGGGCACAAACAGATGGAAGATGCCCTGCGCGAAAGCGAGCAGCGCCTGAGCCTGGCGCTGGACGCTGTCAGCGACGGCGTATGGGATTGGCGAACAGATACCAACAGTGTCTATTTCAGCCCGCGCTGGTATACCATGCTCGGCTACAAACCTTATGAACTGCCGGAAATTTTTGAGACCTGGCGCCGACTGCTCCACCCGGCGGATCTGCCGGAGGCTGAAAGGGTGTTATACCGGCACCTGAAATCTGCTCAACCTTTTCAGCTTGAGTTCCGGATGAAGGCAAAGGATGGAGATTTTAAATGGATTTTTGCCCGCGGAAAAACTGTGGAAAAAGACGCACAGGGAAATCCGCTGCGCATGCTGGGCACCCACATGGACATCACCGGGCGCAAGCAGGCAGAAAAAAAATTGCGTGAAAGCGAAGAAAAATATCGAAGAATAGCGGAAAACATTACAGACGTGGTCTGGACCACGGACCTGAATCTGAATCCGACTTTTGTGAGTTCTTCAATTCAAAAACTGCTGGGCGAGACCCCGGAGGAGCACATGCGCCGGACAATGGCGGAAAAATATCCGCCCTTTTATCTGGATAGAATATACCAGGTACTTGCCGAAGAACTTGAAAAGGAAAATGACCCTGCAAATGACAAAGACAGATCGCGGTTGATCGAACTTGAGCATTACAAGGCCGATGGCTCCACTATATGGGTGTCTATGAATATTTCCGCAATTCGTGATGAAAATGACAACCTCGTTGGTTTACAGGGCGTCACGCGCGATATCACAGAACGCAAAAAAAGAGAGCAGGAACAGGAAAAACTCCGGGCCCAGCTCAACCAGGCCCAGAAGATGGAATCTGTTGGACGTCTGGCCGGCGGCGTGGCACACGATTTTAACAACAAGCTTTCCATTATAAACGGGTATGCCGAAATGGCCATGGAAACGATTGACCCTTCACACCCCCTGCAGGAAAACATCCGGGAAATTCACACCGCAGGAAAAAAATCTGCCGACATCGTGCGCCAGCTTTTGGCCTTTGCCCGGAAACAGACCATTAGCCCGGTACTGCTTGATTTAAACGACACCATTTCCAGTATGTTGAAAATGCTGCAGCGCCTGATTGGTGAAAATATCAATCTTGCATGGCACCCCGGCAACAATTTGTGCCCGGTAAGGATAGATCCCGCCCAGGTAGACCAGATCATGGCAAACCTTGCTGTAAATTCAAGGGATGCCATATCTGATGTGGGAAAGTTGACAATAGAAACAAGCAATATCGTGGTTGATGAAGATTATTGCAGGGGCAACCCGGAGGCCATTCCCGGGCAATACGTAATGCTGACCGTCAGCGATGATGGCTGCGGCATGGAAAAAGGAGTCCAGGATCTCCTATTTGAACCTTTTTTTACGACCAAGGAAATTGGCAAAGGAACCGGCTTGGGACTGCCCACGATTTACGGCATTGTCAAACAGAACAAAGGCTTTATAAACATATACAGCGAGCCCGGGGAAGGAACAACTTTTAAAATATATCTCCCCTCCCATGAAGAGAAAAAATCCTCTTTGCAGTCCGCAAAAGAATTCACCGGGCAAATCCCAACAGGAACGGAAACCATTCTGGTTGTCGAAGATGAAAAGACGATACTGCAAATGTCCAGGCAGATGCTCGAAAGGCTGGGCTATACCGTTCAGACATCTGGAAAGCCCTCTGAAGCATTGCAGATTTCCGAAGAATATGATGGCGAAATAGACCTTTTGATAACCGATGTGGTCATGCCCGAGATTAACGGCCGGGATTTATCAGTCCGGCTATCCAAAAACCGCCCTGGTCTCAAAACCCTATACATGTCGGGCTATACTGCCGATGTGATTGCCCATCACGGGGTACTTGGCAAAGGCTTGAAATTCATCCAGAAGCCATTTTCTTTGAAAGATCTGGCTGTAAAAGTAAGGGAGGTTCTTGAGCGGGAACAGACATATTGAAAGAACCGCCATAAACCTGGAAGGCGGCTGATTTCAAATTTGATCGGGAAGATGCCAATGACCGCCATTCGGCCGTTTATGGCATAGCATTCAAAAAAGGGCGCGAACTGCCGCCCTTTTTTGTCCCAACGCTGTATTAACAGAAATTATTCGCTGTAACCGCTTCCCACGATCAGATTGTTGTTCGTTTTCTGGACGTAGGAGTGCTTCATAGCGCCCTGCCACATATAGTCAGCGGTTTCTTTGCCCTCCTTCACAGCGGCGGCAATCGCTTCATATACCGGCGGCGCAGCTTCCTTCAGGCTCTTTCCGGCAAGGGAAGGATGAACCACCAGCATGCCGTCTTCTTCCAGGATAAAGACATAGGGATCATAATCATTGGCGTTGATCGTCTTGACATCTTTGCCGCCATTGATGGCAGCCACCACTTCTGCGACGTTTTTTTTGGCCGCTTCCTTGCCGCCGGCCAGTGCATTGCCTGCCAGACACAGACCACAGAACAAAACGAGCATTACGATGACGATTCTTTTCATGTTCTTCTCCCCCTTTTGATGAGTCCAAAAACGTTTTTTCTTTCTCCGTTCGTATAACGCATGCCGTCGGTTCTATCACCTCCTTTGCGCTCTGGGTAATAGGAACTTGCTGGTACATCCGGGAAATACCGGGATGGATTCATGAATACAATGCAATCGGATACGATTTGCGTTTTCACAAGGTAAATACCATTAAAAAGTGTCTACCAAAAAAAGCCGGACCACCACTATTAATGGCAGCCCGGCTGTCTTGAAGAAGAAGAACAACGAAAACAGGTGTCGGTAAGACCCGAAACTTTCCGTCCCAATCTCACGATCGGTTTGGCTTTATCATGGGATAAATTATATTCCTGATATTATATGTGTCAAACTTTTTTTGAGTTCACGAAGAAAAAAATGGATATACCCTGTTTGATGGCAAGGCAGTACCACCATGATTATTGTAGTTTTTAAGGGGTCTGCCACGCTTGTAAATACCCTGCACGATTGCAGGGAGGACCTGCATTCAAGATCCTTTAAAAATACTGAACTAAGGGAAAAAAACCTCAATGCCGCTGTGATCAGGAAAAGTAAAGAATTTTAACCGATAACAAGAAAAAAGGCAGAACCGTGAACAGAGATCGAAAAAAACAGACAAAAACCTCGTAAAGGAAAGTATGGGGCCATGGCAAGCAATGAAAACAATTCATCAGAACAGACAGGTCAGGAAGATCTATTTTCGGCAAGCATCAAAGCCGGTTTTGATTTTTGGCAGACGGCCATGCAGGAGAT
>JAGTVF010000089.1 GCA_018224315.1 Desulfobacterales bacterium
AATCAAACATATATTGCGGGGTACGCATCATGAAAGTACTGCACATTGATCACATCGGCGTGGCTGTCAACAGCAACCAGGAAAGCAAAACCTTTTGGTCCGACATTCTGGGCCTGGCCTTTGAGGGCGAGGAAACCGTTAGCGAGCAAAAGGTCAAAACCGCATTTTTCCCTGTGGACAAAAGCGAGGTGGAACTGCTGGAGTCCACGGCCGAAGACGGCCCCATTGCCAAGTTCATCGAGAAAAAGGGACAGGGCGTCCATCACATCGCCTTCCGGGTCGAAGACATTGAGGGCGCACTGGCCGAGCTCAAGGAAAAAGGCGTCAAACTCATTGATGAAAAACCGCGCATAGGCGCCGGCGGGGCCAAAATCGCCTTTATCCACCCCAAGGCCACGGGCGGGGTGCTGGTGGAACTCTCAGAGAGATAGCAAACCAGATTATCGAAAGATAATATCCACGAACCAAAAACAACGGAGAGCGACATGGCCGAACATCCCGAAAAACCCAGATGGATTGAGCTTGCCAAAAAGGAACTGAAAAACAAGCCGGTTGAATCCCTGGAAAAGAAAATCCCGGAAGGCATTGCCTTAAATCCTTTGTACACGGCCGAAGACACTGAAGGCCTTGATTTTGTCAACACCCTGCCGGGATTTTCCCCGTTTGTCCGCGGCCCCCGGGCGACCATGTACGCGGGTCGGCCATGGACCATCCGCCAGTATGCCGGTTTTTCCACTGCCCGGGAGTCAAACGAGTTTTACAAACGCAACCTGGCAGCCGGGCAAAAGGGGCTGTCAGTGGCTTTTGATCTGGCCACCCACCGGGGATATGATTCGGATCACCCCCGGGTGACCGGTGATGTGGGCAAAGCCGGGGTCCCGGTGGACACGGTGGAGGACATGAAGATCTTGTTCGATGAGATCCCCTTAGACAAAATGACCGTGTCCATGACCATGAACGGGGCTGTCCTTCCGGTTCTGGCCGGATATATCGTGGCCGCAGAAGAGCAGGGCGTCTCCCAGGAAAAGCTGGCCGGCACCATCCAGAATGATATTTTAAAGGAATACCTCACCCGCAATACCTATATTTATCCGCCGGATCCGTCCATGCGGATTGTCTCGGATATTGTCGGCTACTGCTCGGCCAACATGCCCAAGTTCAACACCGTGAGCATCAGCGGATACCACATGATGGAAGCCGGGGCCGATTCGGTGCTCCAGACCGCCTTTACCCTGGCAGACGGCCTGGAATACGTGCGTGCCGCCCTCAATGCCGGTTTGGAGATTGACTCTTTTGCCCCGCGCCTGTCGTTTTTCTTTGGTGTGGGCATGAATTTTTTCATGGAAATCGCCATGCTGCGGGCGGCCCGCTATTTGTGGGCCGATTTGATGAAGCAGTTCAATCCAAAGGATCCGCGCTCCACCATGCTGCGTACCCATGTGCAGACATCGGGCTGGAGCCTGACCCAGCAGGATCCGTACAACAATATTGTCCGCACCACTTTAGAAGCCCTGGCAGCGGTTCTGGGCGGGACCCAGTCGCTTCACACCAACGCGTTTGATGAAGCGGTCAGCCTTCCCACGGACGTTTCCGCCCGGGTGGCCAGAAACACCCAGTTGATCATCCAGGAGGAATCCCAGATCACCAGCGTGGTCGATCCCCTGGGCGGCTCTTATTACGTGGAATCGCTCACCAACGAGATGATCAAACATGCCCGCGCCATTATCGATGAAGTCGAGGAAATGGGCGGCATGGCCAAGGCCATTGTGGAGGGCATGCCCAAGATGCGCATCGAGGAGGCTGCCGCCCGCCGTCAGGCCCGCATTGATCAGGGAAAGGACGTGATCATCGGGGTCAACAAGTACCCGGTGGAGGAAGAAACCGAAATCGAGGTGCGCGAAATATCTGAATCCGTTCGTGACGAACAGGTCAAATGGATCAATGAAATCCGCGAAAAACGGGATGAAAACGAGGTCCGCCGCACCCTTGAAGCCCTGACCAGCTGCGCTGAATCCGGGGGCAATCTGCTCGAGGCCTGTATCCCCGCCATCCGGGCCCGGGCCACGGTCGGGGAGGTCACAGATGCCATGGAAAAGGTTTTTGGCCGGTATGTGGCCACCACTCAGTGCATTTCCGGGGTATATGCCGGAGAATACCAGGATGACGAAATCATTTCCTCCATCCGCAAGCGGGTGGATGAATTTGCCGAAAAACAGGGCCGGCGCCCCCGGATTCTGTTGACCAAGATGGGCCAGGACGGCCATGACCGGGGCGTGAAAGTGGTGGCCACCGCCTATGCGGACCTTGGCTTTGATGTGGATCTAAGCCCCATGTTTCAGACCCCGGAGGAAGCCGCCAAGATCGCAGTGGAAAACGACGTGCATGTTGTGGGGGTCTCGAGCCTGGCCGGCGCTCACAAGATCCTGGTTCCGAAAATGATCGAAGAACTCAAAAAACAGGGTGCAGAAGACGTGCTGGTGGTCGTTGGCGGCATTGTCCCGCCGGTGGACTATGATTTTCTTTATAAAGCCGGTGTGGCAAAGGTTTTCGGTCCGGGCACCCTGGTTACCGATTCGGCCAACCAGGTATTAAACGCCCTGAAATAATATGCCGGAAAATGCTGCATACTATATTGAAGGGGTGCGGGGGGGAAACCGCAAGGCGATTTCCAAGACCATCACCCTGATTGAATCCGCACTGCCCGGTCACCAGGAATTGACCTACCAGGTGTTAGACGGCCTGCTGCCGTATACCGGCCAGGCCGTTCGTCTGGGCATTACCGGGGTTCCGGGCGTCGGCAAAAGCACCTTTATTGAAACCCTTGGCCTGCGGCTCATTGAAAAGGGGCGCAGGGTGGCCATTTTGGCGGTTGATCCCAGCAGCGCCAAAAGCGGCGGCAGCATCATGGGGGATAAAACCCGCATGGAAAAACTGGCCGCCAATGCTGAGGCCTTCATCCGGCCTTCGCCCTCGGGCGGCACCCTGGGCGGTGTTGCCCGAAAGACCCGGGAAACCATCCTGGTGCTCGAAGCGGCCGGATACGATGCGGTCATGGTGGAAACCGTGGGCGTGGGCCAGTCCGAGTTTTCAGTGGCTTCCATGGTGGATTTTTTCCTGGTGCTGCTGCTGGCCGGTGCCGGAGATGAGCTCCAGGGCATCAAGCGGGGCATCATTGAACTGGCAGACGCCATTGCGGTCAACAAGGCCGACGGTGAAAATCTGGTCCGGGCGGAAAAGGCCAGAAAGGACTATGAAAATGCTTTGCACCTGATGGCCCCCCGGAGTGATTCCTGGCAGCCGCCGGTGCTTACCTGCAGCGCCCTTGAAATGACCGGTATTGATAAGATCTGGGACACGGTGCTTTCTCACCGCAAGCAGATGAAGGCTTCAGGGGCTCTTGAGCGAAGACGCCGGGAACAGGCCCGGCAATGGTTTGAATTTATTGTGGAGCAGGGGCTCAAAGACTGGTTTTACGGGCTCGGAGAAGTCCGGGCCCTTCTGCCGGAACTCACCCGGCGCCTTGAAGACGGGGAGACAACGGCCATGGCCGCAGCCCGACAGCTGCTGGACCTGGTCACGCACGAACACGAAAGGACACAGATATGAGCGGAGTTTCGGACAAGATCAAGGAGCTTCTTGAAAAAAAAGCCCGCATGCGGGAAATGGGAGGCGAAAAGGCCGTTGCCAAGCAGCAGGAAAAGGGCAAGTTAACCGCCCGGCAGCGGCTGGAACATTTTTTTGACGCCAACACGTTCCGGGAAATTGATATTTTTGTCAAACACCGGTGTGTGAATTTTGGCATGAGTGAAGTCGACGTTCCCTCCGACGGGGTGGTCACCGGCCATGGCCGTGTCAACGGCCGGCCGGTGTTCGCCTTTGCACAGGATTTTACGGCAAGGGCCGGCACCCTGGGCGAGATGCATGCCAGCAAGATCTGCAAGATCATGGATCTGGCCATGAAATCCGGGGTTCCTGTGGTGGGATTCAATGATTCAGGCGGGGCGCGCATCCAGGAAGGTGTGGATGCCCTTCGCGGCTACGGCGAGATTTTTTACAGAAATTCCATCGCCTCCGGCGTGATTCCCCAGATTTCGGCCATCATGGGACCCACCGCCGGCGGTGCGGTCTATTCGCCGGCCATGACCGACTGGGTGTTTATGGTCAAAAAGACCAGCCACATGTTTATCACCGGTCCCCAGGTGATCAAAAGCGTCACCGGAGAAGAGATTTCCTTTGAAGACCTGGGCGGGGCCACCACTCACAATGAAAAAA
>JAGTVF010000090.1 GCA_018224315.1 Desulfobacterales bacterium
CCGAACTGGACCCGCTGCTTTGCATACTTCAAAGCCGCCTCATAGGCTCCCTGGGCGCCGCCGAGGCCCATGGCGGCAATGGAGAGCCGTCCGCCGTCCAGGGTATTTAACATCTGATGAAACCCCTCGCCCTGCCGGCCGAGAATGTTTTGCGCCGGTACGCGCACATCGTCAAAATACAGCTCCGCCGTATTGGAGGCCCGCCACATCATTTTTTTGTGCATGGGTTTGGCAGCAAAGCCCCGGGTGCCGTGCTCCACAAGAAAACAGGTGTATTCCGGCCGCCCGTCATCGCGCCGGCCGGTCACGGCCTGGACCGTAACCCCCATTGACATTTCACAGGCAGCGTTTGTAATAAAAATCTTGGATCCGTTGATCACCCACTCATTGCCGTCTTTGACCGCAGTGGTCCGGGTTCCGCCGGCGTCCGAGCCGGCCGTGGGTTCGGTGAGCCCAAAGCCCCAGAGGGCCTGGCCGGCGCACAACTTTGGAAGGTATTTGTCTTTTTGCTCCGGGGTGCCGAAATAATGGATCGGCCCGATGCCCAGGGAATTTCCGGCGGCCACTGTGGCCGCCTGGGAGCCGTCCACCCGGGCGATTTCCTCAACTGCAATAATATAGGAGATGTAATCCAGCTCCTGCCCGCCGTATTTTTCAGAAACAAACATGCCAAACAGGCCGATATTGCCCATTTTGCGGGTCAGCTCCGGAGAAAAAGCTTCCTGGTCATCGAGTTCGGCAGCCACCGGCCCGATCTGCTTTTCGGCAAATTTGCGGATTTCCTTGCGGATCATTTCCTGTTCGGTGGTAAGGTCGAAATCCAAGATTCACCTCCTTATGTCAGTGGCAGGATGCCTTGCCCGCCCGGAACACGGGCACAGGGGGAATGGATACAACAATACAATAATTATAACAGTAAAATGTGTTTTAAAAAAGTAACGTAAACGTTAAGTTTTGTAAAGTGATTTTCCTTCCTTATAACAGAAAAATGCATTGGCCTGTCTTGACACTCCAAAGTTTGTGATTACTTTCCAGATGAAGATCAACACCCTGATATATCTGGATAAACATTTGCATCCAGCAGAAAGCTGATTTATTGCGTGAAAAAACTTTCATGAAAAAAGGAGGGAAGTGCCATGATTACCAGAAGATTTCTTGATTTTCCGGATTTTGGTTGGAGAAATCCCTTCGAGGAAATGGACCGGGTGCGCAGATATCTTGACCAGGTAAGGGGTCAGGCCGATGCCGGCTACCGGATTCCGCAGGCAGGCGTATTTCCCCTGGTCAACCTCACCGAGACCAAGGAGAACTATATTCTGCGCGCGGAGCTGCCCGGCGTCAAAGCCGAAGACCTCGACATCCAGGCCACCGGCAGAAACATCAATATTTCCGGGCAGCGCACCATCGAACCCGATCCCAATGCCCGGTATCACCGGAGGGAACGGGAAGCCGGCTGGTTTTCCAGGGCATTGACGCTTCCGGGCGACATCGATCGGGAGAAAATCGAAGCCCAGCTCACCAACGGTGTGCTGACATTGACCATTGCCAAATCTGAAAAAGCCCGGCCCAAACAGATTCAGATCAAGGGATAAAACAATCGTCTGATCTTTTCCGAAAGGAGGATGCGATATGACAAACGAAGCACAAAGCAGAGATATGCAGGTTAAAGGAAAACAGGAAGTCGCAGGCGCCGAGCAGACCCGCCCGGGCCCGGTCTTTATCCCGGCAGTGGATATTTTTGAAAATGAAAACGGCATCACCCTTATGGCCGACATGCCGGGGGTGGCCACCGAGGATATCAATATTGACGTACGGGAAAGCACTTTGACACTGACCGGGGAAATCAAGCCGTTTGAAAACGCTGACGAAACCGACATCCTGGTGGAATATGAAACCGGCCAGTATTACCGGCAGTTCACCCTGCCGGAACTGGTGGACCAGGACAAAATCGACGCCCAGCTAAAAGACGGGGTCCTCACCCTGGTGCTGCCAAAGGCCGAAGCGGCAAAACCCAGAAAAATTGAAATCAAGAGCAATTAAACACTGTATCTTTACACACAAGGGCAAACAAGCGGCACCGGCAGAGATCCGGACCGCCTGTTTTTCAGAGGCTTCAAAGATAATTATACACATCTTCAAGGCTCAGATCGCATGCCAGCATCATGACCTGGGTGTGATACAGCAGCTGGGCGATTTCCGCTGCGGTCTGCTGCCGGCTTTCGTACCGGGCCGCCATCCAGACCTCGCCGGCTTCTTCCACCAGTTTCTTGCCGATCTCATGGGGCCCCTGGGACAGGCGCACCACGGTGCCCGAATCCGGGTCTGCGGTTTCCTTTTTTTGCTGCAATTGCCAAAACAGTTCTTCAAAGCGCTTCATGAGCCGGTCCCGTATCTTGTATCCGCATACTCCACCCATCCGCCGGCGGCCACCAGGGCCCGGTCAAACTCGGACACGGAAAAGGCCATCTTTGTCTGCTGGCCTTGTTTTTCAACAGTCAGCTCGCCTTTGTCCAAATCTGCATAAATTTCCGTGTCCGGACCGGAAAATTCGTTAAAAAGCCGGTCAATGCTTTCTCCGGGCAGATCAATGGCCAGCATGCCGCAGTTAAACATGTTCTGCCGAAAAATCCGGGCAAAGCTTTCAGCAATCACCATA
>JAGTVF010000091.1 GCA_018224315.1 Desulfobacterales bacterium
AAAGATGATTTCAGCCCGTCAAAATGGCCGCTGTCCTTGAAATAATAGGTGTTGAAGGCAATAATCACAATGCCGAGCATAAAGGTGATGCCGAGGGGAATGGTAAAGGCGGCATAAAAATACTCCCGCCACGGAAAGGGACTGGGATAAGGTTCAAGGATGGAGAAAAACGCGGCAAGGAAAATCACCACTTCAATACCGCCGAGAATCAGCAGGTATCGGAGAAAAAAAGTCTTGAGCTCCTCTTTTGTAAATAAATCCACAAGGCTTTTTTTCTGTTCATCCTTTGGCGTATCGGTCATGGCAGAATCTCTCCCATTATTTGCGTCTGGCCGGAAAAGGCCTTTGAAGCCATTGCACAGGGCCTGGCAAAAGCATGCCAAGGCCTTTATTTGTTTTTACCGGTGAAATCAAGAGCGTTTTCACAAATTTTTTTCAGGGCGGATTCCATCCCGGCCATGTCAAAAGAATCCGGATCCAGGGTCTGCATCATGCCCAGTCCCAGCCCCAGAGCCAGCAGGATTACCGGCAGCTGCTCGGTGAGTTCAGGGTCCAGTTCATCGGCCTCCACGCCCTGCTGCAAATACTGGCTGATAAACGAGCGCAGGTTTCGGTAGAATTTCTTTATAATATCAGCACATTCCTGATTGTTCTGGGCCTGGGCAAAATAATTGATCAGCAGCAGAAAAAAATCCGGATTGTCCACGGGTACAAAGGTGATGTTCTCCAGATGGGCAAACAGCTTGTCCTTTGATGAATCCAGGGGAGCCATGGTCTGCATGACCTGGTCGTTGGATTTGCGGAAGGTTTCCTTTAAAACCTGGAGCAGGATATCCTGCTTGTTTTTAAAGTAATGGTAGATCACCCCTGTGCTCACACCGGCCTCTGCAGCCACATCCTTGATGGAAAGCTGCAGCACCCCTTTTTCCACGATGCATCTGCGTGTGGCCGAAATGACCTGCTCCCGCCTGATCTGCTCCATTCCAACTTTGGGCATGGTGTTTTTTCGCTTTCCCTGGCTGATAAACGGTTGCTCGTTAAATGAAACACCGATTTTATAGCCCTGTTTACGGCCCCCCGTCAAGGCAACATTTGGCCATCCGCCGTCTGGGCCCGGGTGTGTGTCAGGGCAGATATTTTTTGACATATTCCGCGATCTGAAATTTGCGCTCCAGACCAGCCGCATTCATGTAGCGGATCTTGCCAAAAATCTCCCTTTCCTTCCAGCCCCGGTCATGGCGGCCGAAACACCATGCCACCCCGGCAAACCCGTTGGGATCCCGGCCGTCTAACTCATAGCGGTTGTTTAGCCAAAGCATGGTGTTAAAAGCCGATTCCGGGGTTTCTGACCATTCAATGATCTTTTTGCCCCAGTACATGCGCATGTAATTGTGCATCTTGCCGGTGCCCACCATTTCGGCCTGGGCGGCGTTCCAGTACGGGTCATGGGTTTGTGCGGCTTCAAACTGCTCCGGGGTATACAAATAAGCACGTGGATCATGTGTGTGGACATCCAGGCTTTTTTGTGCCCAGGCCGGCACGGCACTTTCGTAGCTGTCATAACCGGTATTGTACCATACAAAATTGACCGCCAGTTCCCGGCGCACCACCAGTTGTTCGATAAACGCTGCTTTGGCCGGATCAGCAGCATCTGCATTCCGGATTTGCAAAACAATATCAACCGGGGAAATCTGGCCGAAATGCAGATACGGGCTCAGATCCGACTGGCACCCGGCTGCCGGGTCCCTGGCCCGGTTCGGGTAATGGGCCAGTTTTTCGGCAATAAACACAGAAAGCCGGTCCCGGGCCTGGTCCTGGCCGCCTGTAAACAAAATAGAGGCATCCGACAGGCTTTGTTTGTAGCCCAGACCGGTGCAAGCCTTTTCAGGATCAATATCCAAAGCCGGTTCAAGGGGGCATTGGCCGTGGGCCTTGATTTCCGGTTCATCTGCAGCATCAAGAAACGCCTCCAGACTTTTCATGATCCGCGGCCGAAGGGTGCGCGCGGCTGTCTCCTGCTTGTCCGAGGCTGCGGCCACAGGCACCACCACATCGGTTTCAATGATGGAAAAGGGACATGCCAGCCGGCGCTGGACCTGGTTGCGCCATTGCCGCTGTATCCGCAGATACCCGGAATCCGTGACCACCCACGCGGCTTTCTCAGCCATTTTGCAAACACCGGATACCATATCCGCGGTTTCCATGACAAAGCAGATTCCCAATTTTGCAAGATCTTGCTGCACTTGGGCCAGACCCTGGAGCATGAACCGGTAGTGACGGTATCCGGCCCCGGGAAATTTTGGCAGCAGCACAAATCCCACCACCAGGGGTTTGTTAAGGTCATTTGCCCTTTTGGCCGCAAATTCCAGGGCATGGTTGCAATGGGTGCGCTGGGCCTGCTGCATCCAATAGAGCACGTATTGGCCGGATTCGGGCAAAATGCCGGCAAAATGGGTTATGCGTTTGTCATGTATCATTGATCCTCCGGATTTCTTGGTATAATCCAATCTTATCAGCGCAGCTCTGCAAAACACAACAAAACAATAAAACCTTTTTTAAAACCGGATTGTTTTAAAAAAAACGTCGTTTAACCCCTTTAACTTTGTTTTGAATTGCGCTATAGTGTTATTTCATTATTCAGTTATCCGCTCAACCCATTATCTTCCAACCCCAAGCAAAAGGAGTGTACTATGTCCAATGCCTATGAAGCGGCCTACCAGCGTTCCCTAAATGATCCGGAAGGCTTCTGGGGCGAAATTGCCGAAGACTGCCACTGGTTTAAAAAATGGGACCGGGTGCTGGATGATTCCAACAAGCCTCTTTACAGATGGTTTACCGGGGGAATGATCAACACCTGCTACAATGCCCTGGATTTCCATGTGGATGACCGGGGCCGGGGCGATCACCTTGCCCTGATCTATGACAGTCCGGTGACAAACACCATACGCAAATACACCTATGCGGAACTTCGCGACATTGTGGCACGATTTGCCGGGGTTCTGACCAACAAGGGCGTGACCAAGGGCGACCGGGTGATCATCTATATGCCCATGATTCCCGAAGCCCTGGTGGCCATGCTGGCTTGCGCCCGCATCGGGGCCATTCATTCAGTGGTTTTCGGCGGTTTTGCTGCAAAAGAGCTTGCCACCCGCATTGATGACGCCCGGCCGAAAGTCATGGTGTCGGCATCCTGCGGCATCGAAGGCCAGCGCGTCATTGCCTACAAGCCCCTGCTGGACGAAGCCATCCGGCTGTCGAAACACAAGCCTGACTCCTGTATCCTCTATCAGCGCCCCCAGGAGCATGCACCGCTTAACGAGGACCGGGACTCGGACTGGGAAGAAGGCATGAAAACCGCCTCTGCCGTTGACTGCGTGCCTGTGGCGGCCACAGATCCTCTTTATATTCTCTATACCTCGGGCACCACCGGCCAGCCCAAGGGCGTGGTCCGAGACAACGGCGGACATGTGGTGGCCCTGAAATGGTCCATGAAAGCCATCTACGACATTGACGAAGACGATGTCTGGTGGGCGGCCTCAGACGTTGGCTGGGTTGTGGGTCATTCCTACATTGTCTACGCCCCGCTGTTTAAAGGCTGCACCACGGTACTCTTTGAGGGAAAACCCGTGGGGACCCCGGATGCCGGGGTTTTCTGGCGGGTGATTTCCGAGCACAAGGTCAAATGCATGTTTACCGCCCCGACTGCCTACCGGGCCATCCGGCGCGAAGATCCTCAGGCCGAACTGCTTCACCAATATGATCTGTCGACTTTCAAGATCCTGTTTCTGGCCGGAGAGCGTTCTGACCCGGCCACCATCCAATGGTCGGAAAAGCATTTAAATGTTCCGGTCATTGACCACTGGTGGCAGACGGAAACCGGCTGGGCCATTGCCGCAAACTGCATGGGGCTGCACTTCTTTCCGGTCAAGTACGGCTCTCCCACCAAGGCGGTTCCCGGATGGGACGTACAGGTTTTAAATTCGGCCAACGAGGAAATGCCGCCGGGCGAAATCGGGGCCCTGTCGGTCAAACTGCCCCTTCCTCCAGGCACCCTGCCCACCTTGTGGGAAAACGACCAGCGCTACATTGATGCCTATCTCAAGGAATATCCGGGCTATTACAAGACCGCGGACGCCGGCATGATCGACGAGGACGGCTATATCTACGTGATGTCGCGAACAGATGACATCATCAACGTGGCCGGCCACCGCCTGTCCACCGGGGCCATGGAGGAAGTGCTGTCAGGCCATCCGGATGTGGCCGAAGCTGCGGTGCTTGGTGTCCATGATGAGCTCAAGGGCCAGGTGCCGGTGGGATTTGTGGTGCTCAACACCGGTGTGTCAAAGGAAAAAGAAGAGATCCTGAAGGAACTGGTGGCCATGGTGCGCGATCAGATCGGTCCGGTGGCGGCATTTAAAAAAGCCGCTGTTGTCAAGCGGCTGCCCAAAACCCGTTCCGGCAAAATCCTGCGGGGCACCATCCGGAACATCGCAGACCAGCAGGAAGTCAAAACCCCGGCTACCATTGATGATCCGGCCATCCTGGACGAAATCCGGGAAGTGCTGGCCGAAATCGGCCTGGGAAAACCCAAAAGCTGATATTGTGATGCTGCTGCATGACGCGCGTTTGCCGATGGCCCAATGCAACGGGCCATCGGCAAATCGATTTATTTAAAACAAAAGACCCGGGGTCTTTGGCCGTGCTCAGGCAAAATACAGCCGGGACAGGGTTTCTTCAATACAGGCGGGCTTTTCACTGCCTTCCACCTCGATGATTACCCGCCAGGTCAGCTGCACCCCGCCTGTGACCGCATCGACTGCCAGAAGGGTCATCCTGGGCCTAACCCGGCTGCCGGCGGGCACAGCCGCGGCAAACCGGACCCGATTTAACCCGTAGTTGACCGTAGGGGAATCATTGTCCCGCATCCCGCAGCTTAAATCTCGCAGGCCTCTTCCCTGGCTTTGGCCTTGCGGTTTTCCACATAATGGGCTGCGGACAGCGCGGCCATACACCCGTCACCACAGGACAGCACGATCTGGCGGGCGTATTTCTCCCGCAGATCCCCAATGGCATAAATGCCGGCGAGATTTGTTGCGCACTGCTCATCTGTGACCACAAATCCGTCGGAATTGAGCTTCACTCCTGCGGGCACCAGCTCATTGTTGGGCACAAACCCGACAAAAATAAAAACACCGTCAATGGGCAGATCCCGTTCATCACCGGTCTGGGTGTCTTTTAAGCGCAGATTGTTCACCCCGGATTCATCTGCCTGAATCTCGGATACCACGGAATTC
>JAGTVF010000092.1 GCA_018224315.1 Desulfobacterales bacterium
CAAGCCCGTACAAACAACAAGGCGAAAAACAGGAGAGGATTGTCAGGCATGGAAAAAACAGGATTCACAAGAAGTTTACCACGGATTTTATGCATTTTCTGCGGGCTGTGGGCAGCGGGTCTGTTTTTGACCGCTTCTGCCGGTTTCTGCGCCACTGCCGGCACCCATTACCCCATGGGAACCGAAGGTGTGCTGGCCGCATCCACCCCTCCCCCGGGTTTTCACTACCGCATGTACAACACCTTCTACAACCCCACCACCTTAACCGATGACAACGGAGACAAGCTCGACATCGGCTATGACCTGGACGTGTTTGCCAGCGTGCACAGATTCATTCATGTAACGGAGAAAAAATTTCTGGGCGCCGATGTGCTCTACGACGTGATTGTGCCCGTGCTGAGCAAGGATGTCTCCGTTGACGCCCTTGGGATATCCGACAGCAAGTCTTTGAGCGTGGGCGACATCACCATCGAGCCCTTTGCCCTGTCCTGGCACCAGCCGGCCTGGGATGCCGTGGCCGCCCTGGCCGTGATTGCACCCATCGGCGAATTTGATGCAGACAAGCCCGCCTCCCCCGGCCTGGGCTACTGGAGCGGCATGCTCACTTTGGGCGGGACCCTGTTTTTCGATGAGCAAAAGACCTGGTCGGCCAGCGCCCTGACCCGGACCCTGGTCCACGGCCGGCAAAAGGACACCGATATCCGGCCCGGGGCGGAATTTGTGGTGGAATGGGGCATTGGAAAGGAAATCCCGGTTTCTCCCGGCCTTGTGGTCCGGCCCGGCATCAGCGGATGCTCCACCTGGCAGATCGATGATGACAGCGATGACGGCCCCGGCACCGTGGCCTCGGAGCGAAAGCAGAACCACGCCCTGGGCGCGGAGATCAATTTCTTCTTTCCCCCGCCCCGGCTCATGCAGGTCAATCTGAGATTCCTGCGGGAATTCAGTTCAAAAAACAGCCCCGAGGGCTCCCAGTTTATCATTACCCTGAGCAAGTCCTGGTAAAGACACAAAAAACCGGAGCCATCATGCATCCAAAGCTGGCGATGACTGACGGCTCCGGCCTTTTTCAGTCCCGTATGCTTTCCGCGTTTTTGCGCATCACGGCTTCGGCCTCTGCCATGATGCGCTCAAGCAGCTCCTCCACACTGGGCACATCCCGGATTAAGCCCATGCACTGGCCCGCAGCCAGGGTTCCGGTTTCCATATTGCCGTCTTTTAGCATTTCCTCGCCCACCCGGCCGGCCACATAGGGGACAATATCCTCAATGCGGGTTTCACCCGGCTGCTGTTCGATTTCAATAACCTTATCTGCGGCGGTGTTGTGCAAAACCCGCTCGGTGTTGCGCAAAGAGCGCATGATCAATCGGGTATCACGTTCCGTGCGGCTGACCAGGGCCTGCTTGACATTTTCATGCACTGGCGCTTCTTTTGTGGCCACAAACCGGGTGCCCATGTTGACGGCATCCGCGCCCAGGGCCAGGGCTGCAGCCAGGCCCCGGCCGTCTGCAAACCCGCCGGAGGCCACCAGGGGTACGTCAATGGCATCCCGGGTGGCCGGCAGCAGGATCAGGGAGGTCACATCGTCTTCACCGGGATGGCCGGCTGCCTCGAAACCATCCATGCCGATGGCGTCACAACCGATTTTCACGGCCTTTTGGGCATGGCGAACCGAGGTGCACTTGTGCAGCACCTTGATGCCTGCGGACTTGATCTGATCCATGTAGGCTTCCGGGTTTCTGCCGGCGGTCTCGATAAATTTGATCCCCTCCTCGATGCAGACCCGGATATAACCCGGATAGTCCGGCGGGGTGAGCGTGGGCAGAAACGTGAGATTCACGCCAAAGGGCTTGTCTGTCATCTGCCGGCATTTTCGGATTTCCGCGCGCAAATCCTCGGGGTCGGGAAATGTCAGCGCGGTCATAAAGCCGATGGCGCCGGCATTGGCCACAGCCGCGACCAGTTCCGCCCGGGCAATCCACATCAGGCCGCCCTGGACAATGGGTTTTTCAATGCCGAACAATTCGGTAATCCGGGTCTGAATCATCATCTCCCCCTTTTTTGGGCACGGTTATATGGAATGGGTCGGGATTGACGTTAAATGGTTCTGCTGCAATCAACCGGTATGCTTTAAGGAAAACTTTTCAAACATGTTGGCCAGGCCTGCGCCCAGGGTGTAAATCGAGCCGATGCTCAGGTTGTCTTCCACGCACTTGTCAAAAAATATCTGCAGATTCGACTCCATTTCCTCTTCGGGCTCCCAGTAGCAAAACAGCAGGGGGGCTTTGGCCAGTGGATACATCACCACCGCAGTATCGGCATCAAACCGGGTTTCGGTGCGTTTGCCGTCAAACACGTCGAGCATATCATTGAAAAAATCCGTATACGTGTCGGCAATGCGTTTTAACGGTTTGGTACAGCGCTGATCAAACAGACCCTCGCGCTCACGTCCGCCCTTAAGCTCCCGAAGGGGCACCCACTGGCCCGTGGGAAGCGTGCCCTTTGCATTGACAATATAATCAAACACCGGCACGGTCACCCAGGGATTGACATGAATCTGGGTGGAAATCCGGCCGTCGCCGTCCACGGCAAACTCCTTGCCCATGACTTTGACAATGATGCGGCCTTTTTCAAAACGGGCGCCCAGGCGCCGGGCGGCTTGCTCCAGATCGGTTTGGCGCACCTGCTCCCGGAGTTCTTCCACGGCATCATCGACTTCTGCACCATTGCCGTTTTCCTGCTGAGCGGCATTATTTTTATCTTCGAATGCCGCAACAGCGTCGGCATCCACGTAAGGGCATTCAGACAAACTTCTTTTTCCCGTAAACACTGCCGCAGCAAAGGCCATACAGGTTTTTTCATTGCAATGGCGGCAGTTGGACTTGTTTAATAGTTTGTAAATCTCCATGGGACTTGCCGGTTGGGACATAAATACATGCTCCTTTTGCACTCATTCTGATTTTCAATTTTTATTGGGTTTAAATTGTCGGTATATACTCAAATGCGTTCATATTATAAACATTTTTTTGGCAAATGCATCCATGCTGCCCGTCTTTGACCGGGATCGCCCTTAAAGCCCTGGCCCTGTTGGCTTTTTCATCCACCGCAAACAATCTGCTGAAATCCTGGACAGCTCCAGGCCTTTTTGATATCTTTCTTTACAAATACAAACATAACGTCGTCTAAAAGAAAGGAAACCATTATCATGCCCATATATGAATTCAAGTGCATCCAGTGCGGAGACATCCAGGAATTTATCCTCGGTGCCGGAAATGATTCCGAGGAAGTGGAGATGAAATGCAAGGCCTGCGGCTGTGAAACCCTGGAGCGGGTGATCAGCCGGGTGGGCTGCTGCAAAACAGGCCAGCAGGGCACCAAACCCCAGGTTTCGTCCCAAACCTGCGGGTCCGGCAACACCTGCGCCACCATCGATCTGCCCGGGCCCTCGCGGTAGCGTTTGCCATTGTCCGGCGCGCAACCATCTTTGCCAATCCCATACCATAGGCAAATGAAAAAGAGACAACCATGACAGAGGAAAAACAAAGCCGGCCGTTTGATGAAAAAAAAGGCGAAATCCTTCTTGAAATCGCCAGAAAAACCATTGCCGAGCGCCTCGGCCTGTCCTATGACCCTTTAGCGGATCTGGATGCGGCAGTCCGGGATCCGGTGTTTGAAAGCCGCCGGGGCACTTTTGTGACTCTAAAAATCAATGATCAGCTCCGGGGATGTATCGGAAATCTCCTGCCGGATAAACCCCTGATCAATGCTGTGCAGGACAATGCTGTGAACGCCGCATTTCAGGACCCGCGGTTTACCCCTTTGTCACCCCGGGAGTTTGAAAAAATCCAAATCGAGGTCAGCCTGCTCACAGAGCCCCGGCCCCTGGACTACAAGGACGGACGGGATCTGCTCGATAAGCTCCGTCCGCATGTGGACGGGGTGATTCTCCGCAAAGGACCTTATAGTTCCACATTTCTGCCCCAGGTCTGGGAACAGCTGCCGGACACAAAAACCTTTTTGGAGCAATTGTGCATGAAAGCCGGGCTGCCCGCGGATGCCTGGCAAAAGGGCGATATCGAGGTGATGACCTACCAGGTCCAGTATTTTGAAGAGTCCGGGTAGCCAAACGCGGATTGTCCGGCTTGTGTTTTCCGCTCAGAGTGCAGGCCCGTTGGAAAAAGGAGAAAACTTCGTCCATGTCCGAGAAAAAATTTCAGGCTGTTTCCCTTTTGCTTTTGCTGTTGCTCATGACAGCGTTTCTGGTCATGACTGCCGGATGCGGCAGCAAACACCGGATCAAAACCATGGAGGTGACCGCCTATTGCGGCTGCGGCCAGTGCTGCGGGTGGGAGCGGGGCTCCTGGAAATGCCTGAAACTCGATTTCTGGAACAAATACATTTCAGAAGGGCCCCGGGCCGGACGGCCCTACTCGGGGCGGACCGCAAGCGGCACCAAACCTCGCGAACCCCAACCCGGTCTTTTTTCCGGAGACAGCCTCATCCATCCCTGGATGATACCGGTGCGCATCGTGTTTTTCCCCTGGCTGCTGCTGCCCGAAGACGGCACCATTGCCGCCGACACCCGGTATTATCCCTTTGGCACGCGCATGTTTGTGCCCGGATACGGCTACGGGGTTGTGGAGGACCGGGGCGGGGCCATCAAGGGCCCCCGGCGCCTGGACATCTTTTACCGCTCCCACGCAGAGGCCCTGCAATGGGGCAGGAAAAAAGTCAATGTCACCATTTATCCCAAATAACGAAAAAGCCTGAAATTCTAATAAAAAGCACACGGCAATGGACAATAGAAAGCGCTTTGAATTTTTAAAGCAGGAGTACAGGCAGGGTTTTCCGGCTTACTGCGGCATAGAGGTGGTCAATGCGGATGCCGGATACTTTGAGGTGAAACTGACCGTCGGCCCGGAACACGGCCAGCGTGAAGGCTTTGTCCATGCCGGGGTGCTGGCCACCATGGCCGATCACACCGCCGGGTATGCCGCTTATACCCTGGTGGCCGAAGATGTTTCCATATTGACCATTGAACTCAAAATCAACTACTTCAAACCGGTCACCGGTGATACGGTGGTGTGCCGTTCAAAGATCATCCATCAGGGACGCCGGATTCTTGTGGCAGAATCAGAGCTGTTTTCGGCTCTTGGAAACCAGGAAAAACGGGTATCCAAGGCGGTTGTTACCCTGATGGCGGTCTCGGGATCCGGGTGACCAATATTTTGGCCGAGGCTGCAAACAGATGAATGATCCAGTCCAGACACCCGGCCGGCTTGAAAATCCGGATCAAAAGCCCAAATCCCCCAGCCGGCTTAAATTTATTGCAATTCTTGTGGTAGTGGCGCTGCTTTCCGCTGTTGGCACCGCCCTTGCCATCCGGTACGTGTTTTTTCCCTCGGAATTTACCCCGGTGACATTGAGCCCCAAAGAGGAAAAAAAGCTCACCCAAAAAATCAACCGGCTCAATGCCGCGTCTCCGGGGCAAGCACCTAATGGCCCGGCCCGGGAACAAAATGCGCCCTTATCACCGGAGCCCTATACGGAAGATGCCGGCAGCCGGCAGATCGTTTTCAGCCAAAGGGAATTCAATGCCCTGATCGCCAAAAACACCGACCTGGCAGACAAGCTGGGATTTGATTTTTCCGGAGACATGGCCAGTATGAAACTCCTGATCCCCCTGGATCCGGAGTTTCCGGTTCTGGGCGGCAAGACACTGAAAATCACCGCAGGTGTGGAACTGGGCTATGCCAACGCCAAACCCGTTGTCAAAATCCGGGGCATGAGTATCTGGGGGGTGCCCCTGCCCAATGCCTGGATGGGAAATTTGAAAAACGTGGACCTTGTCCGTGAATTCGGCAACGAGGAAGGGTTCTGGTCCACTTTTGCCGCAGGTGTTGAAGATTTCCGGGTGCAGGACGGCCAGCTGTTGATCCGGCTCAAGCCCTGAGGCAGTTGATGCGTTGACAATTTGAAAACGACACCGGCACTTTACCGCTCTTGCGAACCCATGCCCTGCATGGCAGCCATGATCCGCTGCTGGGCCTCCTGCACAGCGGCCTCGTTCATATAGGGCATGGCTTTCATAAAGCTGCTGCTGACCTTTTGCATGACCTCGGCCTGCTCTTCGGCGGCCTGTTTGACCTCTTCGGGCATTTGCTCCGGATCCCGGAGTTCAGGGTATTTTTCATTGATTTCTTTGATGCGC
>JAGTVF010000093.1 GCA_018224315.1 Desulfobacterales bacterium
GATGTATTCCTGGTTCATAATTCTTCCCTTTGCTCCACTCTTTATAACAGACTTGGCCGGCACAGGCTTTTTAAACTGCTGCCGGTGATTGAAAATGATTTGTGATGCACGCCGGGATTAAAATACATCCGGTCTTTTTCCAAAAGCGCCTTGTCCATATAAACCGGCAGTCCGTGCCCGAACGGCGGCACACATCCCACCTCACAGCCCACGGTGCGGCTGACCGCCTCGGGCCTGGCAAAGGAGACCTTTTTGGTGCCGGCCGCAGTCGCTGCTGCCTTCCAGTCCACCTTCCGGTCACCGGGCAGGACCATGACAATCATGGCGCCTTCTTTTGTCTCCAGCACAAGTGATTTGACGGTTTCCCCCTCGGTTACACCAAGGGCCCCGGCCATGGCCGGATTGGTATAGACCGGTTCATGTTCTTTGATCTCATATGAAAGCTTCTGGGCTTCAAGCAATTGGATAATTTTTTGTTCAAGGGTCATTGGTCATTTGGCCTCTTAATACGGAACCATCTGAAAATCGACTTTTACGAGTCCATCAATAATTCCTGTTTATGCAATTATTCGCCGAACTCCTCGGACAGGCGCGGATTGCCAACGGCCCGGGCCTGAACCCGCTCCAGGGCGCCTTCGGTCACAACCCGCACCTTTACCCGGGGCTCATTGGCGCCGGCGCTTTCAGCCACTTCCCGGGCCATTTTGCCCACTTTTTTCCGCGCATGGGACAAGGCTTCCTCGTATTCATTAAAACTCGTCCGCTGCTCTCCGATCTGGACAATAAAACAGCGGCTGTCTCCGGCCTCCTGGGCATAGACAATGGCTTCCTTGTCGGCCACAACCGATCCGGCCACAGCGCCTGCGGCATTGGCCACGTGGGCATGGTCGGGCAGAACAAACGGGGCTTTCAGGGTTTCGGCCACCCGCTTGACAAAAATCCCGGCCGGGGCGCCGATGCCGATGATTGGAAACCGGCTGGAAATATTGACCGATAAATGGGAATTGCTGCCCTGGATGGATTGCTCCAGCAGCCATCTGCCCCAATGGCCGTCCACTGTATCGGGCAGATCCGCCCCCTTTTCCTGGCCGGCAAGAAATACAACGGCTTCTTCCACCATCATGGAAATGATCTGATCCAAAGTCTGGCTGACAAAGGTTTTCGGATTCCGGCTGAATATATCACAGGCGCAGACCATGGCCTGGCGGGCCACTTCTCTGTCCCATGTGTCCATCTGGCCGTTGATGTGCAAAAGATCCGTGGGCGTCAGCGTGGCCTGCTCGATCAGACCCTGGCGAAACAGCGAATCCGCCTTGACCTGCAAGCGGTGGTGCACCCCGAGAGCCTCGAGTATGGCGCTGACACTAGCCGGGCCCTGGTTGAGCAGGTTGAGCAGCTGGATATGACGGTGCTCGCAAATGCCCAGCTCTTCCGGGTCAGCGGATTTATGCAGAAACCAGAACTCAATGTCTGAAATTTTCCAGTGAATGCTGTCTTTTAACTTTAAGCCCATCACCGCTTCGCGGACCTGGCTGTATCGGGAGGCCAGCCGGCAAAGCGGCACCACCCGGTCGGGTCCGATTTCCACACGGCCGCCCTGGCCACCAAAGGAAATCCGGCTGTCACAGCCCACACAGGCCGTCCGTATCCGGGCCGCCTTGACCGCGGTCTCAATCTCGCCAACCCGGGCTCCGGCATCTGATACCGTGACCTGTCCCTGTTCAATCAGGGCCATATCCGTGGTTGTCCCGCCCACATCAATCATCAGGGCATTGCTGTGACCGGAGAAAAACAGTCCGCCGATGGCGCTGGCCGCAGGTCCGGACAACACGGTTTCCACAGGCTTTTCCACAGCCTCGGTATAAGGCATCAAAGAGCCGTCGCCCTTGACAATCATCAGCGGGGCATGGATATCCTGATTTTTCAAAGACGCCTTGACCGCTTCGATAAACTCATGCATCACCGCCACCAGCGAGGCGTTTAAACTGGCCGTGGCCGCCCGCTTTACCGAATCGAGCTGGGTTGAGAGCTGATGGCCCAGCACCACCGGATGGTCACACACCTCCCGGACCACCTGAAAGGCGGATTCCTCATGAGAAGGATTCAACGGACTGAAATAACTAGATATGGCAAATGCATCCACCTTGTCCTTGTTTTCCTCCACCCAGGCCCGGATGCCGTCGAGATCCACGGGTGCCTGCTCTTCGCCCTGGGAGGAATGACCGCCGGCAAAAAATTCAAAATACGGGGTTGACAGTTTTTCCTCCAGGCCAAAGGAGGTTACCAGTTCCCGGTCATAACCGATTAGAATCAGCCCCACATCCCGGGCCTTTCCCTCGGCAACGGAATTGGTGGCAAGGGTTGAGGAAATGCCCACCAGTTTCACCCGGGAAGGGTCCTTGATTTTGAGCATTTTAAGAACGGAAACAACCCCGCTGGCCAGATCCTCGCGGGTGGTCAGGGTCTTGCCCGAGGCCAGCACCTCGCGGGACCGATAATCCATAAGGACCCCGTCCGTATAGGTGCCGCCCGTATCAATGCCAACAACATAGTTTGCCTGTTTTTCCTTGCCGGAACCAAGCCCGCGCCGCCCGGCTCCGGGATCAAATGGCTGCTGCGTTTTCATTTTTCCTGTCTGAAAATATGCTTAAAATTATTGTTATAACTGAAAAAACTTGCGTTCTATCCGAAATTTCTGACAAATCAAAAAGTTACAGGCTTCTTAACCGCCCTGGACGTTCGAAAAGCCTGCAAGCAGGCAAATTGTGCGCTCGCAGGCTTTTCGAAATCATTTCACAGACGCATGCCACAATTATTTGGAACGCACCCGTTCCTCGGCGCCATCCAGAATTTTCTGGATATCCTTTTTCGCATCTTCGGGCACACGGGACACGGGTCCTTCGTGATTTTCAATGATATCCCGGGTCTTTTTGATGATCCGATCCTTCATGGTCAAGCGTCCCTGGGCGTCCCAGTCCTCATAGGAATTGCGGTCCATGAGGGAGGGCTGATAGTGCTTGCGGAACCATTTCATGGTGTGGTCCTCGTAGAGATAATGACCGCCCGGGCCCACGTTGCAGATTTCCTCCACGGCCAGGGTCTCTTCATTGACCTCCACGCCGCCGCAGATCAGCCGGCTCATGCCAATGATCTCATCATCCATGACCGTCTGGAAGACATCGCCGGTAATGCCCGACTCGGTATACCCGTTGTCATGGACGAAATTGGCCCCCGACATCATGGCGGTGTGGATGGAATAAGCCGCTTCAATGGCTGACTGAATATCCATTTTCTTGGTATCCGTGCACCCGGAGGTGGAATACATGGGAAGCC
>JAGTVF010000094.1 GCA_018224315.1 Desulfobacterales bacterium
TTCCAGGTCCTGTTGATGCTTGGCATATGGAAATTATCGCCATGGGTGAAAAGATATTTTGAAAAACACGGCCCTCCGGCATGATTGTCCTGCCCGAAATAGACCCGGTTGCATTTGAAATCGGCCCGCTGGCTGTGCGCTGGTACGGGCTGATGTATGTTATCGGTTTTGCCGCCGCCCTGGTTTTGGGCACCAGCCGCGCCAGGCGCAAGGATTCGCCGATGACGCTGGCACAGTTTCAGGACCTGGTTTTCTATGCCATAATCGGCCTCATCATCGGCGCCAGATTGGGCTACATGCTCTTCTACGACAGCTCCGCATTGATTCGGGCGCCACTGGAGATCATAAAAGTCTGGCACGGGGGAATGTCTTTTCACGGCGGGCTGCTCGGCATTGTGGCAGCGGGTTTGGTTTTTGCGAAACGAAATGATATCCATTTTCTGGACCTGGGGGATTTTGCAGCCCCCCTGGCCCCGCCGGGCCTTTTTGCCGGCCGCATCGGCAACTTTATCAACGCCGAGCTCTGGGGCCGGCCCAGTGATGTGCCCTGGGCGATGGTCTTTCCCGGACCGGCGGCCGGACCGTTTTCCCGCCATCCCAGCCAGCTCTATGAAGCCCTGCTGGAAGGCGCGGTCTTATTTTTCATTCTCTGGTTTTTTTCCCGGCAGCCGCGGCCCAGAGGCATGGTCCTCGGACTTTTTCTGCTTCTTTACGGTTTTTTTCGCTTTCTGGTGGAATTTTTCCGGCAGCCGGACCTCCACCTTGGCTTTGTGGCCCTTGATTTTCTGACCATGGGCCAGCTCCTGTCCCTGCCCATGATTGCAGCAGGGGGTTTTCTGCTATTCTGGAGCCAGAGAACATAGCCGCCGTAAAAAGGGGTTTCGGATGAAAATGGATCACACATCACACCATCACTGCATTGATCACCATAAAAGCCGCCGCCAGCCAATTTGTATAGGCAAATATTTGTTTCAGGTATTTCGGCTTCGTGTTCAGGGCAAACTTTCCGCCGAGAATGCCCCCGAGAACCGTCATCGCAGCCAGAGGCAGCGCCCATTGCGGATTAAAATGGCCCTGCACGGCATGGCCGGTAAACCCCATAAAGGCAATGGCTGCGATCAATATTGAGGCGGTCCCCACGGCTTTGTGCATGGACACCCCGCAGGCGACAACCATCAGGGGCACCAGAAAGGATCCGCCGGAGACCCCGACCATGCCGGAGCCAAAACCGGTGAGCAGTGTTACAGGCACAGCAATCCAGAGATTAACAAAATAGAGATCCTCTCCGGATTTCAATGGCAAAGTACCAAATCGCGGCGCCCGCTTTGGTTGGTTGTTCTGCGAAACCGGCAGTAACATGACAGCACCAGCGGCAGCCAGCATGACCGCAAAGATGATTTTCAGGGCAAAACCGCTGAACAGATGCGAAAAGTAGCCGCCGCCCAGTGCGGCCACAGCCGTCAGGCCGCCGACCAAAAAGGCCAGCGGCCATGACACGGCCTTGTTTTTTTGAAAAACGATCATGGCCGCCACAGATGCAGCAAAAAGGATGAACTGACCGGTAGTAGCGGCCTGGTGCATGGGAAGGCCGCCTATGGCCAGAATCACCACGTAAAAATTGCCGCCCCCTTTGCCCACCATTGTCATGGTGACCGCCACGATAAAAATCAGCGCACAGGAAATGACCAGATTCATCATCAGTGCTTATCTCCTTTGCTCTTCGGTCCGGATATGTTTCAGGAGCATGCCCGGCTTGATGGCCTCGGTAAGCGCGTTATAACCGCCCTCCAAAACCTTTGCCTGCTCAAACCCCTTGGTCAGCAGAAAAGCATAGACAATTGAGGAGCGGACCTGTGCCGGACAGAAAACCGCGATTAAACGATTCTTCGGCAGTTCATCAAATCGGTCAGGCATTTCATTTATCGGGATATGCCGGCACTCGATATTTTCGTGTGCTTTCAAGTTGATGGACAGGGAGGCCGCTTCTTCTCTGGACCGCACATCCAGCAGAATGGCAGACTCTGTTTCAAACAATTTTTCCGGTGTCAACTTGTGCTGCCCGCTGCCAAAAAACTCAAGCGTCAAACTTTTTAGAACCTGTTCCATGATTTCCTCCTTTTTCATTTAAAATTCAGCTTTGTCATCCTGGTCATTTAAAACATTGCCCTTCTGTTGATCATCGGCAATAAGCTCGTAGGTTTCAACTGGTTTCATATGGCCCTTTACTTTGTGAGCGCCTTTTTCGCGCAGCCGATATTCAGCGCGAAGCAACTCCCTGGTCTCCCGGGCGATGAGTATATCGCAGTCAAGCTCCTTGGTGAGTTCCTGTATCCTGGAGGCCCGATTGACCGTATCCCCGATCAGTGCGTAAGCGGGATGGTCCCTGCTGCCGGTATTTCCAGCCAGCACCGGCCCGGAACAGATGCCCACCCCATGGCGGAAAGGCGGACTGCCTTGCAGCCGCCTTTTTTCATTGAGCTCGGCCAGCCCCCGGCGCATCCGCAGCGCCGCAGAAACCGCTTTATCCGCATGATTCTCAACTTCCAGGGGAACGCCGAATACCGCCTCGATCTCATCACCGACATACTGGAGGACAAGCCCGTCATTGGCCCGAACCGCCTCCTCCATCCTGGTAAAGTATTCACGCATACTCAGGATCACCTCTTCGGGTGCGTTTGACTCCACAAACGGGCTAAAATTCCGCAAATCGGCAAAAAGCAGGGTGGCCGTCTTTTTTTCTCCGTCCAGGGGAATCTCGCCGGAAAGGATCTTGTCCCGAATCTCCGGGGTGACATATCGGCCAAAGGATTCCCGGACTCGCTCGCGCTCGGCCAGTCCCTGGATCATCCGGTTGCCGGCCTCTGCCAGAACCCCGAGTTCGTCATTGGACACCACCGGCATCCGCTGGGTAAAATCGCCTTTTTCCACCTTTGCCACCACATCGAGCATGGCATAAATGGGTTCGACCATGGAACGGCCCACCAGGCGGTTGAGCCGGAATCCAATCACCACGAAAATCGCGCACAGCACAAGGGTAAAGGAAAAAATATCAAAAACGAGCTGGCGGGAAAAATCCGGCTCACCCATCACGTCCCACAAAACAAAGGCCAGGGTCACCACCAGAATCAAAAAAGGAGTAAGCGTGCCGGTAAGATTGAGCAGCCGAATCCGGCGCATGACATCGATACGCACAGCTCCGGGCACCCGGGTCAGGCCGCCTTGCGGAAAAACCAGGGGAATGCAGCCATTCCTGGCATAGCTTTCCACGATAAAAAACGACAGGCAGGCCGTAATCAGACCGATCATCACCGAGCGAAAGCAAAGAAGGGAGACGATCCTGACATCCATGAAAAATATATCAAAAGTCCAGAAA
>JAGTVF010000095.1 GCA_018224315.1 Desulfobacterales bacterium
AAACCGGGAAACAAACCGGCCAGTGGCGGCCGGCGGCCTGCCAGGGATGCACCTCCTGGTGCGCTAAGCAGGTCTATGTCATCGACGGCAGGGCGGTGAAGGTAAGGGGCAACCCCCATTCAAAGGTCAACCAGGGAGCCAGCTGCCCCAGGGCGCACATGGCCTTGCAGCAGGTCTATGATCCGGACCGGATCAAGGTGCCCATGAAAAGAACCAATCCTGAAAAGGGCCGGGACCAGGACCCGAAATTTGTGCCGGTTTCCTGGGACGAGGCCCTGGACATGATGGCCGACCGCATCATGGAACTGCGCAAAAACGAGGAAACCCACAAGTACATGCTCATGCGCGGCCGCTACACCTACATGCGCGACATCCTTTACGGCTCCATGACCAAGATTATCGGATCGCCCAACAACATCTCCCACAGCGCCATATGTGCAGAAGGCGAAAAATTCGGTCCCTACTATACCGAGGGGTTCTGGGGCTACCGCCAGTATGACGTGGAAAACACCCGCTACATACTGCTCTGGGGAGCCGATCCCCTGGCGACCAACCGCCAGGTATCCTACTATTCCAAGGCCTGGGGCAGCACTATGGATCAGGCCAAGGTGGCCATCGTGGAGCCCAGGCTGTCGGCCACGGCAGCCAAGGCAGATGAATGGATTCCGGCAAAGCCCGGATACGACGGGGCCCTGGCTGTGGCCATGGCCCATGTGATCCTTACAGAAGGGCTGTGGTACAAGGATTTTGTGGGGGATTTCAAAGACGGGGAAAACCGGTTCATTGAAGGGCGTGAAGTCGATGAAGACCTGTTTGCCGAAAATCACACCCACGGCGTGGTGAGGTGGTGGAACCTGGCACTCAAAGACAAGACCCCGCAATGGGCGGAAAAAATTTCAGGCGTGGAGGCCGCACAGATCCGGAGGGTGGCCGTGGAATTCGCACAAGCCGCCCCGCGCGCCATGTCATGGGTGGGCGGCGGACCGGTCATGCAGGTCCGGGGGGCCTATGCAGGCATGGCCTGCCACGCCTTAAACGGTCTTGTGGGCGGCTGTGACAATATGGGCGGGACCATGGTGTCAAACAAGGAATATACCAGCGGGTTTCCCGGATATGACCAGTACCTGGATAATATCGCCAAAAAAGGCTCCCAGCACGAAAAAATCGACCAGCGCGGCCGCCTGGAATTTCCCAGCCTCAAGGAAGGAAAATCCGGGGGCGGGGTGGTCACCAACCGGGCCGCAGACGGCATTTTTGATGAAGATCCCTATGACATCAAAATGGCAATCGCCTACATGAACAACTTCAACTTCTCGGCCCCCCAGGGCCAGCGGTGGGACAAGGCCCTTTCCAAAATTCCCTTCATGGTGCACATCACCACCAACGCATCGGAATTTTCCTGGTTTGCCGACCTGGTCCTGCCCGATACCCATCATATGTTTGAAAAATGGGGGTATTTGAAGTCCACGGGCAACGGCTACCGCCATGTGCCGCTTCTCCAGCCCATCATAGACATGCCCTTTGATTTTAAGATCGATGAAACCGAAATCCCCTTTCTGCTGGGCAAAAAGCTGGCCGAGCGCGGCTTTGACAATTTGCACCGCTATCACGTGGAGCAGTTCATCGACCCGGAAACCGGCAAATCGCCTGAAGATGAAAAACAGTTTTCGGAATACGCCGCAAAAATCGCCACCCGGGACCTCTGGGATCCGAAGCGATACAAGGGCGGCGACAGAATCAACGGCTGGGAGGAATTCAAAAAAATCGGGGTCTGGAACTCGGATCCCTATCCCTACCGTGCCAGGTGGGGGAAGATGAAAACCGAAACCGGAAAATTTGAGTTCTACTCCCAAACCCTGAAAACCGCCCTGGAAAAACACGGCAAAAAACATGATTCAGATGTGGACCATGTGCTCGAGGTCTGCAAATACGAGGCGCGCGGGGAGCTTGCCTTTGTGCCGCATCATGAGGAGCCCTATGTGCACGGTGATCCGCAGGAGTACCCCTTGCTGTTTGTGGATCACAAAGCCCGGCTCAACCGCGAGGGCCGGTCTGCCAACTGCTCCTGGTATTATGAGCTAAAGGATCTGGATCCCGGGGATGTGAACTACCAGGACGCGGCCAAGTTCAATCCCAGAGACGCGGCCGCCCTGGGTATTGAAAAGGGGGACAAAATCAAAATCATCTCCCCTGTGGGCGAAATCGAGTGCACGGCCACCCTGTGGGAAGGCGTCCGGCCGGGATGTGTGGCCAAATGCTACGGCCAGGGCCACTGGGCTTATGGCAGCCGTGCAGCAGAAGTTTTCGGCAAAAAACCCCGGGGCGGCAACAACAATTACATACTGCCTGCCGATTATGACCGTTTAAGCGGTGCTTCGGCATATTACAGCACCACCCGGGTGAAAATCGTCAAATTGTAATTTGCCGGAAAATCAATTCGAGGAGGCTTGAAGCATGAAATACGCAATGGTCATAGACCACCAGCGATGCGTTGGCTGCGGG
>JAGTVF010000096.1 GCA_018224315.1 Desulfobacterales bacterium
AGACGGCAATGTCAAGCGGGTGCTTTCCAGGGTTTTTGCCGACCCCGCACCAGTCAATGTTCCGGCCGCCCACAAAACCTATCAGGCCATGGCCTCAGATCTGCTGGATTGCCGGCGGCCCGGGGCCTTTAACCAGGCGCTCATGGAGCTTGGCGCCCTGGTCTGCCGGCCAAAGACCGTCCTTTGCCGAAATTGTCCGGTTTCATCCCATTGCCGGGCATATGGTCAAAATGAGACAGATCGGTTTCCTGTGCGGCGCAAAACACGGCCTGTGCCTTTGCACCGGCTGGTTGCGGCCGTGATTCAAAAAGGCCGGAAGGTTTTGATTGTCTGCCGGCCGGAAAACGGCCTTCTTGGCGGACTCTGGGAATTTCCGGGCGGAAGCATCAGCGACGGGGAGTCGGCAGTTGATGCCTGTCACCGCATTGTCGGCCAGACTGTGAATCTTCGGGTGCAAAACGCCTATGAATGGACCCAGGTGCGCCATGCCTACACCCATTTCCGGGTTGAAGCCCGGGTGGTGATCTGTGATTATGCCGCAGGGCGCATCCGGCCAAACGGGCCGGCGGATTTTCAGTGGGCCGGGGTGAGCGATTTGCAAAAGCACCCGTTTACCGGCATGACGCGCCGGTTTCTGCCGGCACTTATGGAAAAACGCCAATCCTTAGAACCCATCGCAGGGGCAGGGTATTGAAGATTCGGCAGATTTCACTTCAGCAATGTTTTGAGCAGATCCAGTCCGGTGATATTCTGGTATGCGTCAACCGCCGCCTGGCCAGAAACCTTTCCGGGCAATACGCCCGGTTTCGCCAGGTCCGGGGGGATCGGGCGTGGGAAAGTCCGGATATCCTGCCCTACGGGGCATGGCTGGCCCGGGTGTATGCGGATCTGGCAGAAGAGTTGTGGCAGGAGCAATCCGGTGATCTGCCGGGGCTTTTGCTGGATGAATTCCAGGAGCAGTTGATCTGGGAAAAAATCATCTCTGAATCCGGGGCCGGCGCCGGGCTTCTGGATACCCGTTCAACCGCCCGGCGCGTGCAGGAGGCCTGGGCCCTGTGCCGTCAGTGGAAGGTTGCCGTGGGCGCGGATCAACACTGGCAGGCTCCGGATCCGGCAGTTTTTGCCACATGGGCCCGGGGGTTTGAACAGTTGTGCAAAGACGCCGGGTTCATGGACCGGGCCGGGCTGGCTGATTGTCTGACAAAAGCCGCTGAAAACGGAAGATTTGTCAATGTTTCCGGCCTGATTCTGGCCGGCTTTGATGAGATCGCCCCGGCGGACCGGGATTTGTTTGCGGTCCTCTTTGGCCGCGGGGTGAGGGTGACGGCCCTGGCTGCCGCCCAAAAACGGGCAGATGCCTGCCGGGCGGGATTTGAAGACGATGCCGCTGAAATCCGGGCTGCGGCCCAATGGGCCAGAAACCGGGTGGAAAAAGATCCAAATGCGCGCATCGGGGTAGTGTGCATGAACCTGGCCGAAGAACGAAGCCGGGTGCTGCGCGTGTTTGAACAGGTGTTTTATCCCTCTGTGCCCGGTTTTTCAGACCCTGTCGAGCATCCGTTGTTTAACATTTCAGCGCCTCCCATGCTCATTGATTATCCGACGGCTGCAGCTGCGTGCGCAATTCTGGAACTGGCCCAAAGCCAGAAGGCTGATATCGCCGCCTGGAGCCGTCTGCTGCAAAGCCCTTTTCTGGCCGGGAGCCAGAGCGAATATCCTTTCCGGGCCATGGTTGATGCCGCCCTGCGGGAGCAGGGTGAGCCTGTGGTTTCTGCCAGCCGGGTGGCATCCCTGGCCCGGTTTCTATCGGCCGCCGGAGATTTGCCTTTGTTGAGCCATATGCTGCAAGGTTTGCAGCAGCAGACCCGGGGTCTGCCCGAAAACAATGCCCCGGACCAGTGGGCGAAAATTTTTGGCCAAATTCTGGATGCCGCGGGCTGGCCGGGACAGCGAAGCCTGACAAGTGCCGAGTATCAGGCCGTGGCTGCTTTCCGGCAGGCGCTGGAGCGGTTTGCCAAGCTGTATCCGGCAGCCGGGAATTTGAGTTTTGCCCGGGCCCGGCAGATTTTTGTTTCCATGCTGCATCAGATTCCGTTTGCACCCGAACAGCCCGAGGTGCCCGTACAGATCCTTGGACTGCTCGAAGCTGCGGGCCAGGAATTTGATCATTTGTGGGTCATGGGCATGCATCATGATGCCTGGCCGCCTTCGGCCCGGCCCAATGCCTTTATTCCGTCAGCAGTGTCCCGGGCGCTGGGCCTGCCCCATTGCAGCCCGGAGCGGGAACTGGCCCGGGCCCGGCAGATGACTGTTCGACTGCTGGGCGGGGCAGACCGGGTGGTCTGCTCCTGGGGACAGACCGACGGGGACAGCCCCCGCCTGCCAAGCCCCTTGATCGTCCATTTGCCGGAAGCCGGCCCACAGGCGTATGAATCTGAGAACAAAGCCGGTACATGGATCAGCCGGGCGGCCCCGGCTGAAATGGAAAAACTTTGGGATGTCACCGGCGCCCCGGTGCCCCCGGGAGCCGAGGTTTCCGGGGGCACGGGGATTTTCAAATCCCAGGCCGCCTGCCCGTTTCAGGCCTACGGCCGGTATCGGCTCGGCGCGCGCGGCCTGGAAATGCCGGCACCGGGGTTAAATGCCCGGGACCGGGGCAATCTGGTCCATTATGCCCTGGAGCGCCTGTGGCGGCAGATCGGCGATTTTCAGACCCTGGCGGATATGGATGAAGTTGGGCTTGCCGC